>JBBSPT010000352.1:0-3600 GCA_038258515.1 Chitinophagales bacterium
AGCAGGGATTTTACAATTTTGTTTACCAACCTATTATTGAGCAAGACGAAGAAATTTCCGGGATAATTGCAGTTGCGACTGAAGTAACTGAACAAGTCCTTTCACGAAGGAAAATTGAAGAGAGTGAATACCGTTATCACAACCTTATTCACACCTCTGCTTCACTTATTTTAATATTAAAGGGCGAAGACCTGATCATTTCTGTGGTTAACGATTCTATGTTGCAATCAATGGCCAAGGGAAAAGATGTGATCGGAAAACCGATGCTAACTGTTTTACCCGAAATTATTGAACAGGGATTGGGCGATGTATTACACCAGGTTTACAAGACCGGGGAAAGCAGTTACGGATATGAAGCTCCGGTTCATATAATGCGCAATGGCAAAATGGAATTATCTTATTATACCTATGTGTACGCAGCGCAACGGGATTTGAATGGCAAAATAGATGGGGTTTCAGTAATAGCGACGGAAGTAACCCCGCAAGCTGAATATAATCAAAAAATAAAAGAGAGCGAAGCACAATTTCGCCAGATGGCTAATTTAATGCCCGAGAAAATATCCAACGCCAATGCAGCAGGCGATGTAATTTATTTTAATCAAACCTGGGGAGATTATACAGGATTGAGTTTTGAAGAATTGAAAAATGGTGGATGGCAAAAAACGATCCACCCCGACGAAATTAAAGAAGTGACAAAAAGCTGGCTACATTCTGTCGAAACAGGAAATGATTTCGAAGTTGAATTGCGTATCGCAAATAAATTGGGCGAATATAAATGGCATCTAACCCGTGCCGCTGCTGTAAAAGATAATAACGGAAAAATAAAAATGTGGATAGGCGCCACAACCGACATACATGATCAAAAAACAAAGGAGGAAGCAAAGGATGAATTTATTGGTATTGCCAGCCATGAATTGAAAACCCCGCTAACTATCGCTAAAGCTTACATAGACCTGCTGCGGATGAGTCTGCAAAAAACCAGTAACGAAGACTTTATGTATGCACAAAAAGCCGCTGAGTCTATAGAAAGGTTAAACGGCCTCATAGGAGAATTGCTCGATGTAAGTAAAATACAAAACGGCAAGCTTGGCCTCAACATCACCGAATTTGATTTTAATGAAATGATTTCAACTGCAATAGAAGGAATACAATATGCTTCGCCCAACCATACAATTCACAGGTCGGGGAAAATAAAACAATTGGCGAAAGGAGATAAAGAAAGATTGCAACAGGTAGTTGTCAATTTATTGTCAAACGCTGTTAAGTATTCACCGAACGCCAAAGTAGTTGATATACACGTAGCAGAAAAAAATGGCGAGGTAATAGTTGCGGTAAAAGACAAAGGCATTGGTATTAGTAAGGAAAATGTAGGTAAAATATTTGAGCGATATTACCGCGAAGAAGAAAGAGCAACTCATTTCCAGGGCCTCGGAATTGGGCTTTATATCTCTTATGAAATTATTCAACGGCACAATGGGAAACTATGGGCGGAAAGTAAACTTCTCAAAGGCAGCACTTTCTATTTTTCAGTGCCAATAAATTACACGGCAAAAAAGTTATGAAGAAATGTATTTTAATCTTTGATGATGATATAGAAATATTGACAGTTTCAAAAATAATTTTGGAACATAATAATTACCGGGTAGAAACCAGGGTTTGCTGCGATGATATTAAAAAAGATATCGCAGAAGTGAACCCCGATATGATCTTAATGGATCTGCGAATTCCAAAAATCGGAGGAGAGGAGGCAACAAGACTGGCAAAGAGTGAAAAAGCGACTAAGGATATTCCTATCATTATTTTTTCAGCTAATACAGAGATTGAGAAGGTATGTGAAAGAGCAAATGCAGATGGGTTTTTGAAGAAGCCCTTTGAAGTTCGCGAGCTCGTTAATATAGTTGCCACCAATACTACCCAGGTGAGCGTATAAGAAATGAATACCAAAATTCTCCGGCCTTCAATCTTGTTTAGGTGTCAATGGAATTCTATCTTTTTGAACTTCTTACCCCAGTCGGGAAAACCAACTAATGAAAAATTATTATTAGGTTAGTCGGATTTTTCATAGTCGTATATTTTTATTGCTTATCATTTACAAGGATCATACTTCGCATGAATAGAACAATTAAATATGAGCGCTGAGGAAATTTAAGACCAGTATGATTCGACTCCAGAAATTTGTTATACGCGCAATAATATTTCATGGTAGTGAACATTGAATTTATTTTTCCATAAACTCCTGCACATTTTCTTTTGTAACAAGTTTAAATGGAATCAGGACTTCCGTCGTATCCAGTTTTTCTTTCTTTGCCAGTTTTATTGCCATCTCTATTGCGGTTGCTCCCTGTGCTTTTGCGTCCTGGAATATCGTCGCATTTAGTCGATTATCCTTTACTGCCTTTAAAGCATCTGCAATCGCATCTATGCCTACCAGCACAACCTGGTCCTTGATCTTTGCCTGCTCCAAAGCTTGCAAGGCACCCAAACCCATTTCATCATTCTCAGCAAATACAGCCTTGATCTTTGTTCCATAATTTTGAATCCAATTCTCCATCAGCGTCATTCCCTTCGCCCTGTCCCAGTCTGCAGTTTGAACTGCGAGTACATTTATTTTTGGATACTTTTCTAAAACTTTACGTGCGCCACTGGTCCTTTTAATTTGAGCCGCCTGCCCCATAAATCCTTCCATGATCAAAATATCCCCCTCAAAATTTATTTGTTTTGCAATGTATTCCATGGCCATTTCACCTGCGTTCTCATCGTCTGATCCTACAAACGCATCTGGTTTTGATTCTGTCTCTGAATTCACATTCACGATCGGAATGCCTGCGGCTTTTGCCCGGTCAATAGCCGGCGAACTCGCCTGTACTTCGCAAGGGTTCAGAATAATTGCGTTTACTTTTTGTGAAATAAAAGTCTCAACCTGTTGGAGCTGTTTGTAAGCGGTTCTTTCGGCGTCGGTGACTCTAAGAGATACTTTTTCTTCTTTTGCTTTTTGTTGCATCGCATCTTTCACATTCACGACAAACTCTGATTGCAGACTCAGCATCGATGCTCCTATCTCTATTTCGTTCTTATTCTTTTGTTGGCAGGAATACAGGAAGGTTGATAATGAAAAAAAGATCAATATTATTTTTAAGGAATGATTCATGCTTTGGTTTTAGAAAACTAATAATAAAAAAGTTAAACCTACTGTCTTTTCCTTCCCTGATAAATAAATTCAGGGTTAAACTTAGGTCTTTCTCTATTGTTTGAAAGCTTCCAGGAAGTGCGATACATCCACTCAGCTACCTTTTTCAGCTTAGCATAATTAATTGTATTGGGTTCATCCCGAGGGGTATGGTACAGATTTTCAAGCAGTGTTGAAAAAAATACACCCGGAATACCTTGTTCTACAAATGAAGCATGATCACTTCTATAAAAAAATTTCTGCGGATGATCGGGTTTATCCCAAAGTGTATCCAATTTGAATTGAGGTCCTTCGATGTTTGCTTCCATTGCCCATTTGGTTAAAAGTGGGGCTATATTTTGGGCGCCTTGTGTACCTAATATTGCTGCACTATCTATGTTATTTCCTCCTATCAGATCGGCATTTAAAACAGC
>JBBSPT010000353.1:0-3599 GCA_038258515.1 Chitinophagales bacterium
ATTTCCTCAATAGGAAAGTGCGACAACATCGAATTGAGTTCGCTGATATTGCCCATTGTTGTTTCCAGTTTATTTTGTGTCAACCCGATTCGTCCGATCATCCGTTCTCTCATTCCGGCATTCGACAGCAACGCTTGAACTTCATCAAACTGAGCCTCCGTGCCGGCGATCACTGTTTCCTTCATTCCATTTTTATTCTGAGTTGATTCAATCATTTGCCAACGAACAAAAAGTGACCGGGTGAAACTCATCAATATGAAGGCCAGCAATGATCCAAACAAAAGAATTCCTCTTGAAAAACGTAAGTCTTCCGGAAGAAATGAATAAACGGCCAGGAGGACGACGATGGCAATAATCGTAGAACTTGTCAGCCTTGATTGTTTGAATCCATTATCATACAATCCTGCAAAATAGGATGCAATCAAAAAGATGCCTGTGAATGCCGGGAAGGCGATCATGAGGAGATTGGATGAATAGATGACTTCACTTTTTATGAAGCTGTTCCAAAAAAGTTTAGCTATCCAAAAACTCATAAGAATGATGATCGCATCAATCGCTGCGAGCCCAATCCACTTTGTGAAGCGGGAGAAAGCCGAAAGTCCTGCTCGAAAAAAAATGGCTACCTGAATCAAACTATTGTAAAAACCAGCCCTGGAACTCCCATAGTGCTTTTTGGCAAAGACACTCATTGCTGAGTAAAACATTTTTACATAGTTGAGGCCACCTTTTTTAGTACTTTCTCCTTTGAAATGGATAATGCAACTTTCTGAGAAATAAAAATTTTTGTAACCCGCCTTTTGAATGCGGTAACTCAAATCAATATCCTCTGCGTACATAAAAAACCTCTCGTCGAAACCACCGGTTACATCTATAATCTTTTTTGGCACCATCATAAAGGCACCGGCCAAAACATCTACTTCGTGAACCTGGTTTTCGTCCAGGTGCCCAAGGTGGTATTTTGAAAAAATTCGCGAACGGGGAAAAAGATTGCTTAATCCTGCGAGCTTAAAAAGAGAAGTGACCGGAGAAGGAAATGCTCTTTTACTTTCTTTTAAAAATTTTCCGGAACCGTCGATCATTTTCACACCTACGGCAATTGAATTTTCTTTTTGCCTGATGAAAGAAATACATTTTTCAAAACAGTCCTCAGGAACAATCGTATCGGGATTTAGGAAAAGAATGTATTCACCGGTGGCAAGTTTCAAACCAAGATTGTTTGCTTTCGCAAAGCCGTCATTTGATTTATTCCAAACAAATTTTATGTTGGTGAATTTTCCGGCGAAGTAGCTTTTGCTTTCATCGGTAGAATTGTTGTCGATGACAATTATTTCCCCATCGATATATTTAACGGCTTTTAATACAGAACAAAGGCATTGCTCAAGAAAAAATTTTACGTTGAAATTTACTATGATAATTGAGAGAAGCAATATTGCAGCACTGATTCGTGAATGGTAAGCCGGTTTTAATTAATGATTTCCTGCAAAGTAAACAGGTGCATTCGCATTTACAATAAAAAAGATTGCGTTATAGTATTAGCATGAAGTAAATTTCTCAAAATAAATAAACAAACATTTATAACCTTTGCGTATGTACAAAGAAACACTCATAAAAGCTACAGAAGCCGGAGCCGCTGAATTGAAGCGATTCTTTAACGGCTCTTATGCTATCAGAAACAAGGAAGGTCTCAATAATCTCGTAACCGATGCCGATGATGCAGCTGATAAAGCAATTATCAATGTGATAAAAACGAAATTTCCTTCACACGGCATAGTGAGTGAGGAAAGCAGGGAAATCGTGTCAGAAAGTGAATACAAATGGATCATTGATCCGATAGACGGAACTGTAAATTTTGCGAACAACATCCCCATTTGCTGTGTGAGTATCGGGCTCGAAAAAAATGGAAAAATGCTGATGGGCGCTGTTTTTAATCCTATCATGAACGAATTTTTCCTGGCTGAGAAAGGCAAAGGCGCCACACTCAACGGCGTTGAGATTCATGTGAGCAACAAAAGCGAGGTATTGAGAAGTTGCCTCGTGACCGGATTTCCATACACCTATCTCGATGAACCCAATGGGCCAATCCAGGTATTTGAAAGATTGATAAGAAAAGGAGTTCCGGTACGGAGACTCGGCAGTGCGGCTACCGATCTTTGCTGGGTGGCCGCCGGCAGGTTTGATGGTTTTTATGAGCACCAGTTAAATGCATGGGATAGCGCCGCTGGATTTTTGATAGTGGAAGAAGCAGGAGGAAAAGTCACCGACCTGAAGGGTGGAGTTTATTCTCCCTATCAGCCGGGAATTGTTGCCACGAATGGAGTTCTGCATGATGAGCTCGTGGAATGGGTGCAGGGAAATCTGTCTTAATTTATTGAGTAAGACGAAAAAGATTATGTATTTCATGTTCATATCTTTTGATGGGCAGGTTATTCGTTGGAACTTGATAGCTCTTACAAATGCGATGCACTCCATTTGGTTTTTTCTTTTTTGAAATAGCGGCTAAAAACCGCTATACCGGATCTTAAATACCATTCACTTATCTTAAAAGCATGAACGAAAACAGAACAGAAATATCTTCCCTCGGTGAATTTGGCCTCATTGATCATCTCACCAAAAACAATGAAACGAAGAATGCTTCCACGATATTAAGCGTTGGAGATGATGCAGCCGTTCTTGATCATTTTGGGAAACAAATAGTAGTGACTACCGACCTCCTCGTGGAAGGAATTCATTTTGATTTAATGTACACTCCGCTAAAACACCTCGGTTACAAAAGTGTTATTGTAAATCTTAGCGATGTGTATGCAATGAATGCTACGCCTGCCCAGATCACGTTGAGTATTGCTTTTAGTAATCGCTTCAGCGTGGAAGCGTTGAATGAATTTTACGAAGGCATTTACGCGGCTTGCGACAAGTACAACATTGATCTTGTTGGCGGCGATACCACTTCATCACAAAAAGGATTTGTCATCAATGTAACGGCAATTGGAGAAGTAGCGCCGGGTAAATTTGTGAAAAGAAGCGGCGCCCAAAAAGGAGATCTCATCTGCGTGAGCGGTGACCTTGGGTCGGCATTTTTAGGATTGACTTTGCTTGAAAGAGAAAAAAAAGTTTTCCTGGAAACGCAGGGCGTGCAGCCTGACCTGGAAAACCAGGATTACATTGTGGGGAGATTACTGAAGCCAGAAGCAAGAAAAGACATTGTTGAATTTTTTGCTGCGAATGATATTATGCCTACTTCTATGATTGATGTGAGTGACGGACTCAGCAGTGATCTTCTTCATATTTGCAAGCAAAGCGATGCCGGTTGCATTTTGTATGAAGAAAAAATTCCGGTGAACGAGATCGCACGGCAGTATGCTTATAAGCTTGAGCTCGATCCTACAGCATGCGCTCTCAGCGGCGGCGAAGATTACGAACTTCTTTTTACCATCGATCAAAAGGATTTTAATAAAGTAGAAAATTCCAATGTTATAAGCGTGATTGGCTACATTACGGAAAAGGAAAAAGGACAGGTGCTTGAGACGAGGGGCGGCAGTGAGCATAAGCTTACGGCGCAGGGCTGGAGCTCATTTTAAATTTATTTTTCATGGAAAATATAA
>JBBSPT010000354.1:0-3584 GCA_038258515.1 Chitinophagales bacterium
GGAAAAGCGAATATCTTCTTCAAGGCCATAATCCATCAGCCTTCGGAAATGACTGACATTTTTTTCTTCCATGAAGCTAAAGATATCATCGCGCGCAAGCAGGTACATCGATTCCGCGACAAGGGCTGCATCACAGTCAACGCTAAACTTATCTTTAACCCTGTTAAGTATGGCGCCAGCCAGTAAAGTGTCTTCTATGTTCACGCGATCCTTCCAGCCTGCACATGCAAGGATAACGTTTTTGCTTTGTTGCGTTAAATAGCTACAGACTGCACTGATATTACAGAACGAAGCAGTGACAATGCCTTCCGCACCCTCGGTAAGCGCACGCTGAAGGAGTTTAGTTCCATTCGTGGTCGTCAAAACGAGGGTTTTTCCTTTGATAAATTCGGGGCTATACTGCAAGGGACTGTTTCCAAATTCCAGTCCCTCGGCAATTTTTCCGTCCCTTTCTCCGGCGGTAATCACTTCCATCTGTTTGCCAAGTTTGATGCATTCCGCGACACTATCAACCGGTATTATACTTTTAGCACCATTGAAGAGTGCCGCCGCAATTGTTGAAGTAGCCCTAAGCACATCTATGATCACCACCAAACTATTTCTTACCTGATAAAGATGTAACAATGAAGGCGAAAGAGAAACCGATAGGAGAGGCCGCTTATTTTCTTCAGGCATATTTTCAATTCTAATTTTCACTGATTAGGTTCATTCGAAAGGCATCTTTACAATTTTTGCCTGCAGCAGTTTATCTCTGACCTTTATGAAAACCGTTCCCCCGATCTTCGAATAGTTTATGTTTATGTAGCCCATGGCGATGGCTTTGTTGAGAGAAGGCGAATGTGTACCACTTGTGACATGTCCGACCGGTTCACCGCTGCTATTCACTATTTCATAGGTATGCCGTGGTATTCCTCTTTCCATCATTTCCAACCCAACCAATTTTTGGGAAACACCCTCTGTCTTTTGCTCAGCCAAAATTTCTTTTGCGGTGAATTGTTTTGAAAATTTTGTTATCCACCCCAGGCCTGCTTCAAGTGGAGATGTGGTATCATCAATATCATTGCCATACAGGCAGTAACCCATTTCAAGTCTCAAAGTGTCTCGTGCTGCAAGCCCGATTGGTTTCAAACCTGCAGGCCTCCCTACTTCGAAAATCTTATTCCAAATAATTTCAGCAGCATTTTCACTGTCCTCAAAGTAAATTTCCACTCCGCCGGATCCCGTGTATCCAGTGGCACTGATCAGTACATTTTTCACTCCGGCAAACACTCCTTTTACAAACGTGTAGTACTTAAGATTCATAATGTCAATATCAGTAAGAGGCTGCAACATCTTTGTGGCATTTGGTCCCTGGATCGCCAGAAGGCAAGTCTTCTCAGAAATATTATGAATTTCAACGCCATCCCCGTTATGCGTTTCTATCCACTGCCAGTCTTTCTCAATATTCGCAGCATTTACCACCAACATATAAACCTCGCTTTCCTTGATGCAATAAACAATTAAGTCATCGATGATTCCTCCCTGTTCATTGGTAAAGCAACTATATTGAGCCTGGCCGGCTGTTAGTTTCGAAGCATCGTTGGTTGTCAAAGTTTGGATCAACTGAAGTGCTTTGTTTCCTTTCAATATAAATTCACCCATATGACTCACATCGAAGATGCCTGCATTGCGACGAACGGCAGCATGCTCTTCATTTATCCCAGAATAGCTTATAGGCATATTATAGCCGGCGAATTCAGCCATTCTTGCCCCAAGAGAAATATGCTTTTGAGTAAATGGAGTATTCTTCATTGTCGCTTTTTAGGATTGGCAAATTTAGACGAAATAGGTGAATCGAATTTCGGGCCTTTTCTTTGGAATACAAACATGAATACATTCCGTTCAAGCTAGCTGACAAAACTGACCAAAGCAACAAACAAAAGGCCCTATGCCGAAGCATAAAGCCTTATTGTTCAACTTCAACCGAAAAAAGTTGGTTAGATATGTACTACGAATGAATAGCCTGGAACACCCGTTTTAATAAATGCCTGTGATGAACTGTCACTTAACTTTTGAATGCGCTCTTCTAATTTCTCTTTTGCCTGCCTGAGCGAATCCCTGGTTTTCTCAATCTGTTGCCGTTTCACTGCTTTTAATGAATCAACCAATCTCTGCATTTTTTCAATTTCTGCATCATTTATTCTTAACAGTGAATCTTGCTTCCCAGCGGCATTGTAGCGATAACCATCATCATTGAACGAGCGATCTCCTTTGTTGTCGCTATCTGAATTCCATCGCTCATTTTTTCTTTCTTCATCAGCAGGTACGCCATCCAATGTATATAAGCCATTTTCCTTCATTACATATTCCACTCCGTATTGGTAATCGAAATCTTCATCCTCCCAGTCGTACAGGTTATCTTCATTCCAGGGACCACTTAATCTTAGGCTTCTGCTGCGGGAAAGGTTCTTGTTTATTTTAATCTGTTTCCCGACAGGCACATAAATTATCACCACCACGCCTTGGTTCCTGAACTTATCGTGCGTATTGATGGCAATCGCTCTATCCACCATCAGCAGTGAATCATTTTGAAAAACTTTATATTGAATCAAGGAAGCTAAAGTATCAGCATTTCTTCTTGTACTGCCATTCGCTACACGAATCAATCCAACGCGAAAGCTGTCAGACGGTGATTTTTCTATTCTGAATCTGACGTTTGCAATATATGCGGTGTCTTCATCAAAGGAAGCGAAAGGCTCGAGCCGGAACCATGTATCAGTTCGCGCATATTTATGATATTCAAGCGAGTTTACCTCCAGTGCATTTATACCGGGATCCGCGAGTGGAATGTATTCTTCATCAAAAAGACTAACTCTTCTAAAATCTCTGCCGACAGTGATCAGTAATGAAACAAAACAAATGATGCCGAGCACCCAAAGCGCAACGAAAGAATACCGGAATGCCCGATTGTGTGATTTTATTCTCGCCAACCTCCGGATGATGAATGTGATAATTCCAACTACAGGCACACCGATGAAAAAAATGAGCGATCCCCATGCCAGGACACTTTGCCAACCATCGGTTAACACGAATGACTTCAAGGGAAACAGGCCGATCGCAACCACCGCGAGAGAAAATAATGCTATGATCAATGCCAGAGCAATGCAGCCTAAAACGAAATAGGCAAAAATCTTAAACAAGATCACAATTATATTTCCCAGTGCCCCGCTCGTTCGTCTTGCAGCAAAATGAACCTCTTTACCAAAATCTCCGCTTTTCTCTTTGGCCATTGTTCCCATTTGCTGGCCCATTTTACTAACCCGTTCCTGCACTCCCTTCATCTCATCTACCACCGATTTTTTTATAGAATTTAGATCTATTTTCTCACCTTTCATTTCGAGCTTTTCAGAAGTTGTTGTGGCTTCAGGAATTACCAACCATAATATGATATAAATAATCAAAGTGCCTGGACTAAAAGAAAAACTCAGAAAGTTTGGAAACGTGAGGGATCCGATGTGACCCCATCTAAAGAAAAATGAGATGAAGGGTATCAGGAAAAATGCACGCGGTATCCATGGATTCACATTAAAGTAACTTCCCATACC
>JBBSPT010000355.1:0-3567 GCA_038258515.1 Chitinophagales bacterium
AACATAGGAAAACGTTGTTTATGATCTAAATCATAAAATCAAATGTTTATTATCAATCTTTCCAATTTTCTTAGGCCGGTACATTTGCTGCGCTATGATTCCAGAAAAGATTTTGCTCAAAAGAGGAGCCACGATTCGAAAGATAAAAAAAAATGAGAACATATTTTTTGAAGGTGACCGGCCTTATTTTTTCTACCAGGTGATGAATGGAACCGTCAAAATGGTAAGTATAAATATGTTGGGGAAAGAATACATCCAGGGCATTTTTACAGACGGTCAATCATTTGGTGAGCCTGTGTTACTGATTGATAAGCCATACCCGGCCACCGCTGTCGCCGCAGATGATACAACGTTGCTGAAGCTCAAGAAGGAAGATTTTATAAGAACATTGCGGGACTTTCCAGAACTTCATTTGGAATTTACAAAAACAATGGCGCGAAGGATTTATCAGAAATCTCTCCTGGCAAGGGCCATCTCCGCAAACGGACCTGAAGAACGTACTCTTTCATTTTTAAAATTATTGAAGAATTCAAATGGAGACTTAACTCCCACCAGTTATAAGGTGACATTGTCACGTCAACAAATTGCAGACATGATCGGCTTCAGAGTAGAGACAGTAATCAGGACTATCAAGAAACTTGAAAAAAAAGAGCTGATCAGATTAGAAATAGGAAAAAATTTTCTTTAGGTCTCATGTTTATAATTTCGGGCATATTCATTCTGGCAACCATTATTTTCGTCTCCCTCACAAACTAATATGGAAAAATTGAAAAACCAGGACATGTGGATCAGGATTGCTTTTGTAAACTTACTAATCGTAGCACTGCTTGGTGTTACCATGCGCTATAAAATAGCTTACTACCTTCCGTTTATCGAACAAAAGAATTTTTTACATGCCCATTCTCATTTTGCATTTTCCGGCTGGGTCACCCACCTGCTCTTGGTGTTGATGTGGCGGTTTCTGGCCGGTCATCTCCCACCTGAAACTTTGCGAAAATATAAATGGATTGTCATCACAAATCTTGTGGCATCTTACGGAATGCTATTCACCTTTCCCTGGGAAGGCTACGGAATAATTTCCATCTTTTTTTCCACCGTCACAATATTGGTTGCTTATGTTTTTGCATTTGTTTTTTGGAGAGACCTGAATAAAATAAAATTAAAAACAGTTACCAGCTATTGGTTTAAAGGCGCTGTGTTATTTGGCGTACTCTCATCATTCGGAGCGTTTTCACTTTCCTACATGATGGCGACCAACACAGTTCATCCTGACCGCTATCTAGCCAGCACATATTACTTTTTGCATTTTCAATACAATGGCTGGTTCTTCTTTGCCTGCATGGGACTCTTCAGTGATTGGTTTATAAAAACAACGGGTCACTTTCCTTTTAGAAAAAGAATCTTTTGGCTCTTTGCACTCTCATGTGTTCCCGCATATTTTTTATCAGCGCTATGGTTGCCGATCGGTAACTGGGTTTACGCTATCGTAGCCGTGGCAGCAACTGCCCAGGTCGTTGGCTGGGGATTTTTTCTCCGAGCGGTTTACCGTTTAAGAAATGCCTGGCTTACCGGCATGGCTCCGATAAACAGGTGGATGCTCATTTTGGCCGCAACAGCGCTATCGATAAAATTCTTTCTTCAGCTTGGATCAGTAATTCCCTTCTTAAGTAAGCTGGCATTCGGTTTCAGGCCGGTCGTGATCGGGTATTTGCATTTGATGTTCCTTGGCTTTGTAACCGTTTTCCTGATTGCCTACTGCAGGATCAATAACATCATAATAAACGGAAAAAGAGGAAATATCGGTATCCTGATACTCATTGCTGGCATCATTCTAAATGAACTTTTCCTGATGATACAAGGGTTGTCTTATATGAATTATTTAGTGGTTCCCGGCATGAATCAATTGCTATTAGCAGCAGCGCTAACGCTATTTCTTGGAATTCTACTATTAGTCACTAACCTGGTAAAAAACCCAACACAGGTTTTAAAGACCTAACCTGATTGTAAAGTAATAATTCGATTTCAACTATATTGAAGAATTCACTTTGAAACTAAGTATCACACAGTGCCTTGGAAAAAAAAGGAAGGGCGATTTCTACAACACAGGAACAAATAAAGGATCTTGGTAATATTGTTCTGAAAACGAGATATTAACACGCAATTTTTTGAAAGAAATCAAGGCTAATTGATTTTATTTTGGAAATAAAATTCACAATAGCCCGAAATGCGGACACAATTAAACATGGAAAACCTGCTTCGTGAAAATATCGAGAGAACAATTGCTCAGTCGTTGACGGATGACGAATATAAAATTTTCGCAGAATTTTTCTTTCCAAAATCTTTCGATAAAAAAGCCATCCTGGCTGAAGAGGGAAAGGTTTGCAGATATGTTTATTTTATTTTGAATGGCTCCTGCTATTCTTATTATATTAACGAGCTTGGCGATAAGAACGCAATACAATTTGCCATCGAAGGTCATTGGATTACCGATCAATATAGTTTTTTTACACAACGTCCGGGCGTCTATTTCATAGAGACTTTAGAACCAACGGAGGTGTTGGTGCTGAACAAAGAAAATTTTGAAATCCTCTGCAAACAAAATGCACTGTTTGAACGATTTTTTAGAATATTAATTCAGAATGCCTTTATCGCACTTCAGTATAGGTTGGCAAAAACAAACAGTGAAGAGGCTGAACATCGCTATCTCGAATTTTCAAATCTCTATCCTCACTTTATACAGCGCATCCCTCAATATCTCGTCGCGTCATTTCTCGGAATAAAACCACAGTCGTTAAGCAGGATCAGAAAAAAATTATCTGATCTTAAGTAGCTCTCATTTTCCTTTTTCAATTTCTTAACCTATGTGAACGATAACCAGCGACGGATGTTGGAATTTTGTATGGTAAAAGAAATACATTATTCATTCACACTTAAATTAAAAAAATGGGAACAGAAATAACCACACCAACAGGAACAACCACTACAGCCACTACAAAGTGGGTAACCGACCCCATGCACAGTGAAATTCTTTTTAGAGTAAGACACCTGATGATTGCAAATGTGAAAGGAGAGTTTAGAAAATTTAACGCGACGATTCTTTCAGAAAGCTCTGATTTCAGCAAAGCGAAAGTCAATGCGAAAATTGATGCATCTTCTATTTTCACAAACAACACGGACAGGGACACTCATTTAAAAGGTGCAGATTTTTTTGACGCAGGTAAATACGAGGAAATTCTTTTTGAAGGAACGTCATTCACAAAGCTTGATGAAGAAAATTACCAGTTAAAAGGAAACCTAACGATGAAAGGTATTTCAAAAGAAGTCGCGCTGGACGTGGAATTTGGAGGATTTATCACAGATACGTATGGCCAGGAAAAAGCAGGGTTCTCTGTTTCAGGAAAAATTAACCGGCAGGAATGGGGATTAAACTGGAATGCGGCTCTTGAAACAGGAGGCGTTATGGTTAGCAATGAAGTAAGAATAAATGCTGAATTACAATTTGTAAAGCAAGCAGAAAAATAATTAAAGCAAACCTTCCCTGACCAGTTGCCCCCGTTAGGTAACTTG
>JBBSPT010000356.1:0-3548 GCA_038258515.1 Chitinophagales bacterium
GGAATTTGAACTGAGTACTTATTCTTCGCATCTCATCAACATGAAATATTTTATGGAGAATGCGAATGGGAAAACCTTATTTTTTATTGACGAGCTCGGAAGCGGCAGCGACCCCAATCTTGGTGGCGCGTTTGCAGAAGTAATTATGGAAGAGCTCGCAAAAAAACATGCATTTGGAATTGTGACCACGCACTATCTTAATTTAAAAGTGATGGCGAATAAAGTGCAGGGCATCATGAATGGCGCAATGGCTTTCGACGAAAAAAATCTGCAACCCCTATATAAATTGATTGTTGGAAAGCCTGGTAGTTCCTATACGTTTTCTATTGCGGAACGCATTGGTCTGAACCACGGATTAATTAATAAAGCAAAACAATTGGTAGATGAAGATCACTTCCGGCTCGATAAACTTCTAAACAGAACCGAGCAGGATCTGCAAAAGGTTAGTGAAGAAAGTAAGCAACTCAGACAACTGCTAAAAGAAAATGAGATCTTAAAAAAAGAAATGAACCATGTCATTCAAAAGGAAAAACATCAGCAGCAAATCGAGGTGATGAAAGAACAGAATAAAATTAGCAACGAAAAATTTATCTACCTGAAAGAAATGGAAAGAAAGTTGAAAGCGATTTTATTCGAATGGAGGAAAGAAGAAGACAAAAACAAAGTCTTCAAAATGATGAATTCATTGCTCTACAAACCCCGCGAGAAGCTAAGAGTTGCAAAGCAGAAAAAGAAGATTGACGAAAAATATGTGGAATCGGCAGATCCTGTGAAAGAAGGATTCAAGGTGAAAATGACCGCCAATAACCAGGTAGGAAAGGTGATTGATATTCGCGGAAAAAAGGCTATCGTGCAAGTTGGATCTGTTCCAATTACGGTAAATCTTTCTGAACTCGTCGTAGTAATAGACAAAGAAAATCCAGGTTAAATTTTCATGAAATATTAAAATTGAGAAGATTTTATAGCCTGCTGATCCCGGCTAAACTATTCAAAATAGAGAGAATAGAATTTCTCTAATGTTTTATATTTAGCGATTAAAGAAGTTTGAATTTAAAAGAATAACATGTACGATATCTGCTGCGTTGGACACATAACTTTGGATAAAGTTGTAACTCCGTCCTCTGTGATCAACATGCCGGGTGGCACGTCATTTTACTTCTCTAACGCCATCCACAATATGGATGTATCCTATGCTTTGGTGACTTCACTCGCCGAAAAGGAGATGAATTTTGTAGATGATTTGCGGGAGATGAATATCGACGTAAAAGTGTTTCCATGCCGGAATACTGTTTACTTTGAAAACATCTATCCGGAGAACCGGGATCATCGCACACAGAAAGTTTCTCAGACGGCGGATCCGATTTCAATCGGACAATTGCAAAACATCGATGCGAAAATTTTTCATCTCGGTCCGTTACTTGCCAATGATATCTCGCTGGAGGTTATCAAATCACTGGCAACGCGGGGCAAGGTATCATTGGACGTCCAGGGATTCCTGCGAACTGTGAGAAAGCAGGATGTTCACCCGGTCGATTGGGAGGATAAGAAGGAAGGATTGAAGCACATCCATATATTGAAAGCAAATGAATCAGAAATGGAAGTGCTGACTGGCCAAAGCGATATCCGCAAAAGTGCACGATTGTTACATGAATGGGGTGTGCAGGAAGTTGTAATAACCCTCGGAAGCATGGGCTCGGTGATTTTTTCTGATGGTGTATTTTATAATATTCCGGCATTCGCTCCTGCTGAAATTTGTGACACCACCGGATGCGGGGACACTTACATGGCTGGTTATCTTTATAAGCGGATCAAATCGGCGGATATGCAGGAAGCAGGAGAGTTTGGCGCTGCGATGGCAAGTTTGAAAATTGAATCGCCCGGTCCATTTACGGGAACAGAAGAGACCGTTCTTGAATTCTTAAATAAAAACAGGAAACCAATCGGGAGAGTTTAAGTGTAAATTGAATGTATTATTCGAAAAATTACCAGCAAATTTTCAGTAAGTTATTTAAGAATGTCAATTTTCAAAAATAATCTTAGCCCTTTCCTTTTATTGCAACCAGGTATTGGACGATGGGCGCTATCGAAGAATCAGGAAGCGGAGCTCCAAAACTATTCTTCATTTTATTTACAATAGCGCTCCACGTCTTTTCGGAAAGGTTCGGCTGCATCTCTACGAACCTGGCGGAGTGGCAGCTAACGCAATTCCCCTGGAAGTCTTTATAACCGGGCGCTTCCGGCAAATTCGTAACGACACTGTTGAGGTCTGTGGGAGCCGAAACGACCGGGCTGTCATCTTTTTTCTCCGCTTCATTGCATGAAGAAATAATTCCTGCAGACAAAGAAAAAATGAAAATAGCTAAAAGAGTTTTTTTCATGACTACTCGGCTTTTAATGGTAAGGTTTCAATTTCGTTACGCATGTAACCGCTGTGATTCCACTGATGAACCGGCTGCGTTTGACCAATTGTGTTAGTGGCTTTTACCTGTAGCGTGTAATCATGCTTTTCAGAAGGCGTAAAATTATAGCGCCACCTTCGCCAGGAATATCTTCCTAAATCATCGTCTAATTTGGCAGGCAACCAGGTGTTACCACCGTCCTGCGATACTTCAACTTTTGCAATGCCATCGCCACCGTCAAATGCAACTCCCTGTATCTCTGTTTCCTTCCCTGCGGTAATTACTTCGTTCGGTTCAGGTGCTACGAAAATGGATCGAACATCCATTTTATTTATAGGTACTACATCTGTGGCAATCGCTTCCGGGCTTTCATTTCCATTGGGTTCTCCTTTTGGAACCAGGTATGCCCTGGTCATCCAAAATCCATCGAATGGTTCAGCGTGCACTTGTATATCGGCCAACATGCTAACCCAATAAGTTGCATACCATCCAGGCACTATTAACTTCAACGGAAAACCGTTTAGAACCGGCATCGGTTCTCCATTCATTTCGTAAGCAACTATCACTTCGCCGTCATTCGCATGATTGTATGCTAATGACTTTACAAAGTCAGGTGTCACCGGCATTGGAGGAACATCCAGGCCATTGAAGCTTACATCCTTTGAATCCGCTTTTGCTCCAGCCATCGCTAAAATATCTTTCAGCTTTACACCAGTCCATTTGGCATTTCCCATTGCACCATTTTTCCATTGTCCACCTGGAACTCTTGGATCGAAAAAGCTTCGTGAATTGCCGGCACACTGGCATAGAGCTGTAATGGTGACAGGAGTAAATTTTGATTTAAGGTCGTCGAGAGACAGGGCGAGTTCTTTCGAAACATTTCCACCGACTCGCAGGCGGAACGTATCAGTATTCACTGCGTTGGGTATTCCCGCGAGGTGCCAGCGTACGAAAAAGACATTGTTGGGCGTGTAGTCTTCCAGGAAAAATTTCAAAGGTGTTTCAAGATTTGGAGGCCTGTCGGTTAATAACAAAAGGCTATCTTTTCCAGGAGCTATTACGAATGAGGCTGACGACGTATCTGCTTCATTACCGCTCACTTCGGACGATGAAGAGTTGTCATTGCATGAGAATAGCAAAATAGGAAAC
>JBBSPT010000357.1:0-3541 GCA_038258515.1 Chitinophagales bacterium
TAGTTTACATATTTATCAGTAATCTTATGCGGGTCGTATCCGAGGTAAGAATAATGAGTAAAGAAAAGCGGACCACCATTCGAGACTCCCACTTTTAACTTGATATCAAAGTAGGTGTTTCCATTTTTGTAAAGCGAGCCATCGGTTGTACCTCCCCAACCGATGCGGTATTCACGTGCGAAACTGTCCTGGCTTGCCCATCCCGTGTAATATAAGTCTGCAGAAACGGGGTGAGTTGGTGAAGCGATCGCCAGCAAATAGGTGACCATCGTTTCATTCCACCCGATGAGCCGGTGATTAATCAGCCATCCTTTATCAGGCGACCAGTGCCAGTATAAATATTTACTATCGGGAAATTGCTTATACCAATCCCACTCAACATTTTTCCAAATACTGGTGATCTTATCACGGATCGTTTTCTCGTCAGTATTATCGCCGGAAAAATAGGCTCGTGCCGCGATCAATCCCTGTAGCAGGAAAGATGTTTCAACAAGATCGCCCCCATTGTCACGTGGACCAAAGAAAGGTTCAACTTTCCACGTAGGACCGTCGATGAAGTGAGAAAAAGCTCCGTGAAATTTCTCAGCCCGTTCAAGAAAATTTACAATTTTCAAGAACCTGCCCACTGCTTCTTGTCGGGTAATAAATTTCCTTTCCGCGCCAACGATCAAAGCCATGATCCCAAAACCGGATGCACCTGAAGCAATCATATTCTTTCGACCCGGAATATTTTCTTTGGCAAGACCACTGGTACTTTCTGCTCCATCCCAATAGTAACGAAAGCATGCTTCCTGGATCATAGTTAAAAAATCTTCGTCAGACATTTCTCTCGTGCTCGTAGCTACCTGGTTTGAGAGTTGCGTTTCTTCGTACTCATAATTCAGAAAAGATATTTTATAGAAATATTTTTTGTTTGTAACGCCGGTAAAGTCGCTGTAGTAATTGGTGAGCGGAGATTGTATGCCAACCGGGATAAAATTTTTCCCATTTTCTGAACGGTAGATCTTTACATACTTCACTTGCTGATCTGAAAAAGATTGCCAGGTAATGTTCACATGCTTCAAATAGCCATCTGCGCCGGTGAGAGAAGGTACAGCTTCAACGACTGAGGCCTGATTAAGAGGAACGAATTCTATATCATCAAAATACATTGTATGCCTCTGTCTGTCTTCGCCATTTTGGGAAAAGCGAACTCCTATCACGTCTCCCGGAATAGAATGTCCGTTTACATTCGACGACGCCTGGGTGGTTATCGAAGTCCATTTTTTTAATGCTTCGATTTTGAAATTTATTTTTTCGGATAAAGTGCTGTCTTTGAAAATGTACTGGAGGGTCGGATATTCGTTTTGGTTGATTGTCGCTGTACGATAGGCTCTGAAAGAAAAAAGCGCTGCCGGATTAAAATGATCCTGTCCACGCAAATTTTCTTTGAAGATGTTTGCGTACCAGTTTCCACCTTTCCCATTTACATATTCAAGTTTTAAAGAATTGCCCGGAGTATTAAAAACATTTTCATCAACCGGCAATCTTTTTTTAATGCTTTCAATTATTGAAGGTGCGTGAGAAGATGTTTCACTAAAAAAATAATTCTCCGTCATGCGGCTGTTCGTGAAGATACTGTAGTCATACAAATGTTCCTGCGCATTTGCGGTTGCGGAAAAAATAAAAATCGCGAGAAAAAGTGTTTTCATGCCCTTTTATTTACCTAAACTACTTGGCTCAAGGTAGCAAACTTCTATTTTGTTTGTCGCCGTGTCCTGCCACGATAAAGAATGAGGGTAGAGACACTGCTCAGGGAAGGTTGAAAACCATTCAGTCTTTCTCTTTCAAAAGAAAATTATTGATATGATCTTTTCTCCGGTAGAATTAGGTACAATGGATACTTTCGTTGTGCGTTCGCCTTATTTGTCAGCGTTTAGGCTTTCGATAATTGCTTTAATTGTTTTGTCGTCTATATTGTCAAACTCTGATTTATCGTAAATGGTCAGTAAGTAAACTTCGTTATTGTCAGTCACCACGTAAGTGATAACTCTTGCACCTCCGCTTTTCCCTTTGCCCTTGCTCTTTATGGCAAGTCTGATTTTATAAGTGTCGTTGCCTAAAGGTGTCCCTGCCTCCGGTGTTTTTTCAATTATCGCATTTAATTCAGCAAGTTCTTGTCTGAGAGAAGGAAATTTTTTGACAAGTCGTTTAGCTTCTCTTTTAAACTTGTCACTGGGAATAACATTAAAGTTCATTCAGGAATTCGTTTAATGTCTGCTTGTGTCCTTTTGATTGTTTAAGAAACGAAACTTGTTTAAATGCTTCTTGCAAGTCAGACTTGAGTTTTAAAGCCTGCTCGTACTTTTTTAGTTTGTTAAGTACTTTTTCCCATTCGGTCAAAGGCAACTGGACAGCTTGTGTCTTACCGTTTATATCGTTTAAATATTGAAGTGCTATTTTCATTTATCAAATTTACTATGTTTTCTCGAACTGTGAAATGTTCGGATGGCGTGCAACGGTATGCATTGGCGATGGCAGGGGATTTAATGATTTTTCAGCCCGGAACTAAAGACCAATAAAGAACTAAAAGTACAGAATATGCACCTAGGTTCATCAAAGAATTTTCAGCCTTGCAACTCCTGCTGAATAAAGAACAAAAGCCGATGAAATGCACGTCAGACCTGCTATCGCCAATGCGCCTGTTGTACGTTCGTATACTTACTACATAGTTCATTTATTACCCAAAAACGACAAGATTGTTGAATTATAATTTTCAAAATTATCTTCATGCATAATATGTGAAGCTAAAGGAATTTCCGCTTTTTTTACATTTGGTAAAAGTTCTTCTAGTCTACTTGCCAGGTTACTAAATACCTTTGGGCTGTATTCTCCTGTTGTTAATAAAGTCGGTATTTCAATTTTTTTTAGTTTTTCTAAATTCAAAGGCATAAAACCTGAGCCTGTGAATTCAGCAGCGGTTAAATTTAAAAATACCTGCTCTTTTCTTTCATCAGACATGTTATTATAAGTATCTTCTCCCAATGCAGCTCTCCCGAATAATTGCATTACCTTTTTCATGTTGCCTTTTTGAGCAGCTTTGGTAGCAGGGCCAAGCCCTCTGGCTCCGAGTTTAATTATTGATATGGCTGTTTTGGGTCGTGTTAATAATAATTTCAATATTTCACCCGGGGTTGGAACGTTACTAACAAATAATCTTATTGCAGGCGGCTCTTCCAATACCATTTTTCGGATTAATGCCTGATGAGTGCAAGCTAATTCAAGGACCATTAAAGCGCCATATGAATGTCCGATTAGATTAACTGGCCAGTTTCCGAAATACTCTATTATTTTTTTCAAATCTTCTACGTGTTGTTGCATAGAATAATCAGCGTCTTCGGTAATCTTTTTATTTGGCCAATGGTACCTACGACTATACGCAATAACATTATAATTTTTGCTCAAGGCTTCAATTTGCTTCCCCCAAGTTCGTCTGTCACTTGCTGAACCGTGTATTAAGATGACCTTTTCCCCAGAACCCCATACTTCATAATCGAAAGCA
>JBBSPT010000358.1:0-3535 GCA_038258515.1 Chitinophagales bacterium
CCCGTATCCTGGATGGTAATTCTTTTGAAATCGAAAATCTGGCAACGTGATAAAATCGTCGGAATGATCTTGTGTTTTTCTGTTGTTGCCAGGATGAAAATTGCGAAGGGAGGCGGCTCTTCAAGCGTTTTTAAAAATGCATTGAATGCAGCCGAACTCAGCATATGAACCTCGTCCACTATGTATACTTTGTAACGCCCGGCCTGCGGTGCAAACCGTACCTGGTCAACCAGGGCACGAATGTCATCGACTGAATTGTTACTTGCAGCGTCGAGTTCATGAATGTTAAGAGAAGAACCGTTGTCGAAGGAGACACAGGAATTGCAAACATTGCAGGCTTCTCCCCCGGGAGTCCTGTTCTCACAATTGATCGTCTTTGCCAAAATTCTTGCACAGGTGGTTTTGCCAACTCCCCTCGGTCCGCAAAATAAAAAAGCATGTGCAAGCTGGTTATTTTTTATAGCATTTTTTAGCGTAGTAGTAATATGCGATTGCCCTACAACCGTGTTGAAGTTTTGCGGGCGGTATTTCCTTGCTGAAACGATAAATTTATCCATAATGAAGGAGACAAATTTACGGTTTTTAGTGCTGAATACAGGAAATTCAGGCGGAGCCTGGAGTTGGAAATGAAATGGGTCGGTGCAGAATTTTACTCAAGGAAAGGATGTCTCTTGAATTCTTTTGCTCTGTCAAAAAGATAGCGGTAGGTGGTGAGTATTCTGCTGTGTTTTGCCCCGATGTTCTTCGAGATATTTAAAATTTTTGGGTTAAAATCGCCCTGCCATTGAAGTTCAAGTTCATCATACCTTTTCCTGGATTGTATAACATTTGCTCCGGAAACAATCATGTAATAATCAATGCCTTTGCCCTGGAATTCTGGTACTATTCCAAAAACAATTCCGGTAAATTTGTTGCAAATTTTTCTATGCTTGAGCCATAAAAATTTCAGTTTGCTTAGAAGTCCAAACTTACCATTTAGGTATTTGAAAATTTGGTTAAGTTCGGGCAGGTTGATCCAACACGCAATCGGCTGGTCATTATAATACACAAACCATACGAGGTCTTCTTCGATTACCGGCTTCATCGTCTTAAACATTTTAATTGCAACCTCTTTCGTCATCTGTTTGTTCCCTTCATGTCGTGCCCACGCCTTGTTATAGATCACGCTAAAATCGGTCGCAAACTTTTCAATTTTTTTCTTATCGATGTGCACAGTTTTATATTCAGGAAGCGCACTGTATTTTCGGTATTGCTCATAAAACTTTGGCTCCAGCTCAGTTTGCACAAACATGTGCCAGCATATTTGGTTGTAAAATTTTTTGAAACCATAGTTTTCAAAAAGATCTTTGTAATAAGGGAAGTTGTAATTCATAAGGTAGATCGGGGGCTTAAATCCTTCCACCACTAATCCCCACCAGCGATCGCGCTCTCCAAAGTTTATAGGACCATCCATAGCCTCCATCCCCTTTTGCATGAGCCAGCTTTTTGAAACGTCGAATAACATATCTGCAGCAAGTTGGTTATTTATGCATTCAAAAAAACCTATGCCACCGGTAGGCTGTTCATCCCCTTTATTTTTATATTTTTTATTAATGAAGGCAGCAATCCGGCCAATCACCTGTTCGTTCCCGTCTGTTAAAATCCATCGCCTGGCTTCCCCAAACCGAAACGCTTTATTTTTTTTTGGATTGAAAATGTCCAGGATGTCTTTATCGAGCGGCCTTATAAAATTTGGATCATTCTTGTAGATGTGCACCGGAACTTCGAGAAACTGTCTCGCTAATTTTTCATCTGTGACTTCTGTAAGCAGCATTAAATCAAAATTATACAAGGAATGTACAATCAAAAATTATTGTTGCCAAAAAACCACACTTTTCACCTGTTTAATTTTGATAAACCTGATATCAGAAAGGCATGTTTCTTGTGTTAATGATGGTGATTAGTTGAAGAGTCTTACAATAAAATAAATAAATCTTTAAAGTAGTAACTGCAGATAAGATGCGGCATGGCTCTTGACTTTAATCGTTTTAATTTCAATTTTTAATAAAATAAAATAAAATACAATAGAAATGGAAAAGTTTAAATCGAAGAGAGTGGCTATTTTAACGGAAAATGGATTTGAGGAAGTGGAGCTTACCAGTCCAAAGAAAGCGCTCGAAGAAAAAGGAATAAAAGTAGATATCGTATCTCCGCAAAAAAATAAAGTGAAGGCATGGAACGAAGATCATTGGTCAATTGAACTGCCTGTAGATGTAAACGTTGCTGATGCGGACCCCGAAAATTATGATGCACTCATGATTCCGGGAGGTGTAATGAACCCCGACAAGATGCGTACAAATGAAGACTGTGTGTTGTTTGCAGAGAGTTTTTTAAAATCAGGAAAGCCGGTGGCGGCAATATGCCACGGACCCCAGTTACTTATTGAAACTGGGTTGCTGGATGGCAAGACTATGACTTCTTACCCATCTATTAAGACAGATCTTAAAAATGCAGGAGTTAACTGGAAAAACCAGGAAGTAGTTGTTGACAAAGGACTCGTAACGAGCCGCAGTCCGAAAGACCTGGAAGCTTTTAACCGAAAAATGATCGAAGAAATTGGGGAAGGAATACATCAAAGAATGCCGGTTAGCTAAATTTTATAAATAAGGCCATCCTGGTCTTCTAATCAAAAAGCCCTTTCAAATTTTGGAAGGGCTTTTGCAGTTCGTCTTTGGATTCGCCCGTGCTTACTGGTATCGCAACATCAGGTCATACAATATCTTTCTATCGTTGTTGTCCAGAATCGTACTGCTATCCTGCATTTCGAAGTGACGTTTAAAGGAAGCAATTGCACTGTTGCTATCCTTTACAGAATATCCGATAATTCTCAAGGCTTGCAAATCATTAAAATTATCTGGCACTATCACATTAGATGTATCGCCATACCAAAGTCCAAAGCCATTTTGTGCCAGGAGTTGCCACGGGAAATGTGCATTTGGATCGTTCTTGCGTGTGGGAGCGATATCTGCGTGCCCGATGAAGTTCGATTGAGGAATATTGTAAGTCTCTTTTAAAGTATTCAGCAGCACTAAAAGATTTTGAATTTGCGCCGACGGGAAAGAATCATATCCATTGTTGTCAATTTCAATTCCGATGGAAGAGGAATTTATATCCTTATCGTTTCCCCACGAAGCTACGCCGGCATGCCATGCCCTCAGGTAATCGTTGAGCATGTGGTGAATGGATCCATCTTTGCAAATCACATAGTGTGCACTCACCTGGGTTCGAGGTTGGGTAAAGGTTTGAAGTGTTTGTTCGCAACTATTCTGTGCCGTGTGATGGATTACAACAAAATTAGGTTTTCGAACCCCAAAATTCGTCGTGCCTACCCATCCCGAGGCAGTGTTATAGATGTCGTTGGAAGGAGAGCGCCTGATCATTTTTGCAAAAGTTTTTGCCTGGCGTTTGTACACCCTGTTGGTGGAAGAGTATTTATTTGAAGCACATGAAAAGATCAATGTGCCTAAAACAAAAAAGCTCAAAAATTTAAACATCG
>JBBSPT010000359.1:0-3525 GCA_038258515.1 Chitinophagales bacterium
ATTTTCAATGCTGGAAGGACGCAAAGGGGACAAGCCTGAGTGCAGCAGTTTCTGCTGAAAAGGAACCATAGGAATTTTACAGTCGTTATCTGTTTCCAACAAATGGAGCTGGTAAGATGAATCTGCCAAAACAT
Source organism: Chitinophagales bacterium (assembly GCA_038258515.1). GTDB lineage: Bacteria > Bacteroidota > Bacteroidia > Chitinophagales > Chitinophagaceae > Ginsengibacter. Next base: position 135 of record JBBSPT010000359.1, read on the forward strand.
TTCCCTCTGCCTTCAGTGACTTCATAATCTTCAAATTATTTCTAATAAATTTTTAATATTTTTTCTGCTACTCAATCTACATCGCAATCTCCTCCACCTTGTTCATCATCTGCACACCATGTACAAGTGAAGCTCCACCCCTGATGGAAGCCGCGACATGCACAGCCTCCATCATTTGCTCCCGGCTCCAGCCTTTTTCATACGCATCGCTGCTGTATGCATCAATGCAGTAAGGACATTGCACAGCGTGTGATACTGCCAGCGCGATGAGTGATTTTTCTTTCGCCGTCAATGCACTATCAGCAAACACTGCACCATACCAATCAAAAAATTTGTCGGCAAGATCTTTTTGATAATCGCCAATGCTACCAAACTTCCCGAGATCGGAGGCTTTATAATAATGGTTACTCATAATTAAACCTTTTTGTATTGAGTGAATTATAGAATCTTATTTGGTTGAGAAACATAGCTGCTAACCTGCCTTAACGAACAACAATATTTTATTTCAATAGTTCTTTCATTTTTTCTTTCCATCAAAGAACTCAACGCCCGGTTTAGCAAATACCGGTTTTGTATTTTCATCAAACTAAGCAACTATTTAAATAAGTTTTGTTGAAAAATATGGAATGAAAAAATGAAACAAGTAATTTCATCGAATGATACAGGTTAGCAAATATTTTATTCAAGTTACGCAGATTAGCCCGCCCCGGATGTAAAAAATGAAATCTTCAATGGATAATTTACTGGAAAAAATAAGAGAAACGTCGGCGTTTTTGCAACTTAAAAAGATGGAGGGTCCTTCGACCGGCATCGTGTTGGGAACAGGCCTGAGCAAGTTGATTAGTTATATTGCTAACCCGGTTTCCATCCCCTATGCGGACATTCCCTATTTTCCGGCCGCCACCGTAGAGTTTCATAAGGGACAGTTGATCTTTGGAAATATCGGGGAAAAAAAAGTGATTGCCATGCAGGGACGGTATCATTATTATGAAGGCTATTCCATGCAGGACATCACCTTTCCCGTGAGAGTGATGAAGAGTCTCGGCATAGAGAACCTGATATTGAGCAATGCTGCCGGGGGAATAAACAATAGTTTCAAAAGAGGTGACCTTGTAATGATTGATGATCATATAAATTTGTTGCCCGAAAATCCACTTCGTGGATTGAATGACCCGGCATTCGGAAACCGCTTTGTTGATATGTGCTGTCCCTATGATAAAAAACTCGCCAAAGGTTTTGAAGATGCTGCAAGTTCGAAATCTATTTCTCTTAAAAAAGGAATCTATGCAGCGGTTGCCGGACCAAACCTGGAGACCCGTGCAGAATACCGTTACATCCGATCCATTGGCGCCGACATGGTTGGAATGAGTACCGTTCCGGAAGTAATTGTTGCCAATCACATTGGTTTGAAATGCGCTGCTATCAGCGTCATTACTGACGAATGTGATCCTGATCATCTTCAACCCGTCAATATAGAAGAAATAATAAAGGTGGCCGGTGAAGCAGATGAGGCGCTGAGCAGTTTGATGTCTGCCGTGATCGAAAAAATTTAAGCAGCCATTCTCTTGATAATAATAATGCGGGGCTTTCCAATCCTTTCGGGAACATTTAATTTTTCAAAGCCAAATTTTCAAAGGCATTCTCTCAAACAATTTTGCCGGTAAATGAATCCATCAGCCTCATTACTTCTGCGCCATCGCCGGCGCTGCAAGGATTAGGCGCTTCGTTCAAAAAATATTTTACAACTGCTGCTATCATCGGCTCTTGTACATGCTGCAACTTTTGAAATGGAATTTCCTGCAACTCTTGCCCTACCATCAGAGAAATTTTTTGATGTTCAAAAACCGCGAAACTGATCTTGCCTTTCGACCCGATGATCTCACAATGATCGGCATCATTAAATTCGTTTGTAGTAAAACACCAGGTGCCTGAAAACACCGTCCCGTTCTTAAACAAGATATTTCCGGAAACAACATCTTCTGACTTATACAATTTTGCCTGGTTTGCAGAAACGCCCAAAGCAGATGTTACTTCGCCGAAAAAATAAATCATGAGATCGAGTTGGTGTGGAGCAAGATCATAAAACAATCCCCCGCCGGAAACCTCGGCGTTTACTCTCCAGGCGATTCGTTCATTGGTTAAGTCTGATTGTGAAAGTAATTTTTTATAACAAATCATATTCACCACCCTTACTTCGCCAATTATTTTATCATCAATTATTTCTTTTATTTTTTTAAACAAAGGTTGCTGTCGCCGGTAGTGAGCCACGCACATTTTTATATTCTTTTCCTGCCCGAATTGTGCAATTCTTTTAGCTGAAGGATAATCAACAGACACCGGTTTTTCAATGTACACCGGCTTACCGGCCTGCATTGCAGCAATCGCATATTCTTCATGAGAAGATGGAGGGGTTGCAATGTATATCGCGTTCACGTCGGGATCGTTAATGAGCAGATTGGCGTCGCTAAACCATTTGGGAACATTATGTCGTCTTGCATAATCTTCTGCCTTAGCCGCATCTCTGCGCATCACTGCAACCAGCTTTGAATGATCAGCTTTGTTAAATGCAGGGCCGCTCTTAACTTCAGTGACATCGCCACAGCCAATGATACCCCAGTTTATTTGTTTCATATTGTTTTAATAAAAAAGTGATGACAACCGGTTTGCTTCGCAGCATTTTCTTAGTTTACATTTGATACTCATTCATTTATCTTTTTTAAAAATAAAACATAGTGATGAAGAAACTCTGTTGCATTATTTTTTTTATCTCCCCGTTCCTTATTTCTTTCAGCCAGAACAAGGAAATTCGCCTGCTCGTACGCGGTGATGATATGGGTTATTCCCATTCAGGAAATGAAGCGTTGATCCGCTGCTACACCGAAGGAATTCAACGATCGATTGAAGTGATTGTGCCATCACCATGGTTTCCCGAGGCCGTCAAAATACTGGAACAGCACCCCGGTGCAGATGTGGGAGTTCACATTGATATAACAAGTGAATGGGAAAACATAAAATGGAAACCATTGTCTCATTGCCCCAGCATCACGGATAGCAACGGATATTTTTACCCTATGGTTTTTCCCAATAAAGCCTATCCCGGCCAATCGATAAAAGAAAACAACTGGAAGATCGAAGACATTGAAAAAGAATTCAGGGCACAGATAGAAACGGCAAAAAGAAGAATACCGCGGGTCAGTCATGTGTCTGCACACATGGGCTGTACGAGCCTCTCAACAGAAGTTGGTGTGCTCTTAAAAAAACTTGCAAGAGAATATGATGTTGACATTGATCCACGCGAATACAATGCAAAAGAGGTAAACTATGCCGGACCTTCAAAAACATCAGGGCAAAAAATAAAAAGTTTCATTGCAATGCTGGAAACATTAGAGCC
>JBBSPT010000360.1:0-3515 GCA_038258515.1 Chitinophagales bacterium
AAAGTTTCCACCTGGTTATAACCTCTTGCAATTATTTTATCGTTCATTACAATCACAGCGCCGATGGGAACTTCCCCGCCGTCCAGCGCTTTGTGAGCTTCCTGCAGGGCTTGCTTCATGTAGTGTTCATCGTCCAACTGATCAGATTCTTTTGATTATTCCAGATCTTTTTCCGACGGATACTGTTATCTTAAAGAAAACAAATTTAATTGATATGACGGGTTTAGATTCTTCTCTTCAAAATCTCCAGGAATTTTTTGACAGCAGTGCCACGCTCTCTTATGAATTTCGCAGAGCACAATTAGAAAAACTTAAGAACGCAATCCACAAATATGAAGATGAGATAAACACAGCTTTGTTCAACGATCTTGGAAAAAGCAAAGAAGAAAGCTGGTCAACGGAAATAGGGTTGCTGATTGCCGAGATTAAATTCGCATTAAAAAATTTAAGCCGGTGGATGAGGCCCGAAAAAGTTTCGACTGGCTTGCTTACGTTTCCATCAACTGGTAAAATCTATCACGATCCGCTTGGAGTGGTGTTAATTATTTCCCCATGGAATTATCCGCTGCAGCTCCTGTTAACTCCTTTGGTCGGAGCGATTGCCGGAGGCAACTGCGTAGTTCTTAAACCATCCGAACTGGCGCCCGCTACGGAAAAAGTGATCCAAAATATAATTGAAGAGACTTTCCCTGTTGATTACGTCCGACTCGTTACCGGCAATGGCGCTGATGTAGTACCGAAGATGATTCAGGATTTTCGGTTTGCTCATATTTTTTACACCGGCAGCACGGGTGTTGGTAAGGAAGTATATAAAATGGCTGCCAAAGATCTTGTTCCGGTAACGCTTGAGCTCGGAGGAAAAAGTCCTTGCATTGTTTATGAAGATGCTGACCTGGAGGTGGCTACAAAACGAATTGTGCTCGGCAAATTTTTGAACGCAGGCCAAACCTGCATTGCCCCGGATTATGTTCTTGTTCAGGAGCCGGTAAAAGAAAGACTGCTGACAGAATTGAAAACGGCTATTCAAAAATTTTATTCGGAAGATGCAATGGCAAGCAGCGACTATGGGAAGATCATTAATCAGTCAAGATTTGATAAGCTAAAAAGCTATCTCATAGAAGATAATATTTTCTACGGCGGCAAAACGAATGATAGTCGTTTATACATAGAGCCGACTATTTTGACAAACAACTCAATGGATGATGCTATAATGAAAGAAGAAATATTTGGACCTATACTTCCAGTTTTGTCGTTTGCAAAAACTGAAGATGCCATGAAAATGGCAAAGCAAAATGAAAACCCACTAGCGCTTTATCTTTTTACAAAAGACAAATCTGTCGAAGAAGAGTGGATGAAAAAAGTTCCATTCGGGGGAGGTTGTATTAACAATGCTGTTTGGCATTTTGCCGTTGAAGCATTTCCGTTTGGTGGGATTGGTAATAGTGGCATCGGAGCCTATCATGGAAAAAACTCTTTCAAACTTTTTACTCACGCAAAGCCGGTTTTGAAAAGTGGAACCTGGCTTGATCCTTCTTTAAAATATCCCCCGTTTAAAGGAAAATTGCGGTGGTTTAAAAAGCTGATCGGATAAAAACAACGATTGTAAAATGGTTAAACAAATTCTTGAAACAAATTTTATTTGCTAAAAGCTATTTCACCTTTCGCTATCATGTCGCCAATCTTTTTTGAGGTTGCAACCAGGTTTGGTTCAGTCTTAATCAAAGCAGTTTCGGGATCAAAAGGTTCTTCGTTAATTGACATAAGCACATCAAAATATTTCATTAGGCTTTCATTTTTTCCAGCAGGAACCTTTCCTGCAATTCCGATCACAGGCAACCCGAATTGTTTTGCTCTGGATGCTACACCAAACGGCCCTTTCCCTTGTAAGGTTTGATCGTCGATACTTCCCTCCCCGGTAACCACAAGGTCAGCGTCTTTCAAAGCATCATCGAATTTTGTTAGCGTAAGAAAATAGTCGATTCCATTAACGAGTGTTGCATTTATAAACGCATACAATCCAGCAGCAGCGCCGCCTGAAGTACCTCCACGTTTAATAGCAGACATATCTTTGCCTGTTACTTCTTTGCCCACTTTACTCAATTTATCCAATGCTTTTTCAAGTATTATAACAGCTTCTGGTGACGCTCCTTTCTGCGGACCAAAAATAGCAGTGCTTCCATTTTCTCCAAGGAGAAAATTTTGCACATCGCATAGAACAAAGACTTTGCAATCGTTGATTCGATTATCAAGATTTGAAAGATCGGCAGTCGCCAAATCAGAAAGTCCGGCGGGAAGACTTAGAATTTCATTTCCATCACGACCAATAAAGCGAATTCCCAAAGCCTTCAATATTCCAACACCTCCGTCAACGGTGGCGGAACCGCCCATCCCAATAATTATTTTTTTTACTCCCTTGTCGAGCGCTTGCACGACCTGTTCACCGGTTCCGTAGCAAGTGGCAAGCAGCGGATTTAATTTTTCTTGATCTAATAATCGTAATCCTGACGCATTTGCCATTTCAATAATAGCAGTGCTACCATTGTCGATTATCCCAAACGAGCTATTTATTTTTTTCCCAGAAGGATCATGCGCCTCACCCTCAACCTGCACTCCCTTGCATTTTTTAATAATCAAGTCGGCCGTACCATCGCCTCCATCGCCAACCGGAAAACATTCACAATTGCAATCCAGTTCGCTTAAGGCAAATCCATGCGCAATGGCCTCTGCCGCAGCAAAAGCATCCAGGCTGTTTTTAAAGGCGTTTGGTGCCACGAGAATTTGCATGGCTTATATTTATTCTATTGTGATTATTTATTTACTACGTTAACCGGGTTGCCATTTAGAAATGCGGATAAATTTTTCAATGTGATATCCATTAGCCTGGTTCTGGCTTCCTTCGTAGCCCACGCAATGTGTGGCGTAATAATGCAATTGTCCAGCTTGAATAGCGGATTATTTTCAGGTGGTGGCTCCACTGAAAGCACGTCGATTGCTGCGCCTGCAATTACTCCATTCTTCAAAGCGTCGGCAAGATCTTCGTCCACTATTATTGGTCCACGGGAAGTGTTTAAAATAAATGCAGAAGGCTTCATCAGCTTTAGCGTCTGCTTGTTGATCAGACTGTTTGTTTCAGGAACCAAAGGCGAATGAATGCTGACCACATCTGATCTTTTTAACAGATCTTCCATTGTCGCCCAGGAAAAATTTTTTCGATGAGACTGGTCCGTTTGTGTTCTGCTGAAAGCGAGAATTTCCATCCCAAAGGCGGAAGCAATATCAGCCACTCGTTTACCTATTGTTCCAAAACCAATAATGCCGATTGTCTTTCCTGAAAGCTCCACCAGGGGATAATCCCAAAAAGAAAAATCAGGAGAACGGCTCCACTTTCCTTGCTTCACGCTATCGCTGTGGTATTGCACGCGATGGCAAAGTTCGAGAAGCAAGGCAAAGGTGAGTTGCGCAACAGAATCAGGTCCGTATCCGGGAGCATTGCAAACTATGATTCCCATCTCACT
>JBBSPT010000361.1:0-3499 GCA_038258515.1 Chitinophagales bacterium
AACAAAACAAATGATGCCGAGCACCCAAAGCGCAACGAAAGAATACCGGAATGCCCGATTGTGTGATTTTATTCTCGCCAACCTCCGGATGATGAATGTGATAATTCCAACTACAGGAACCCCGATGAAAAAAATAAGCGATCCCCACGCCAGAACGCTCTGCCAGCCATCCGTTAACACGAATGATTTCAAAGGAAAAAGACCGATGGCAACCACCGCAAGGGAAAATAAGGCGATGATCAATGCCAGGGCGATGCAGCCAAAAACGAAATAGGCAAAAATCTTAAATAAGATCACAATTATATTTCCGAGAGCGCCGCTCGTTCGCTTTGCAGCAAAATGGACTTCTTTACCAAAATCTCCACCTCTCTCTTTGGCCATTGTTCCCATTTGCTGGCCCATTTTACTAACCCGCTCCTGTACGCCCTTCATTTCATCCACCACCGATTTTTTTATGGAATTAAGATCTATTTTCTCACCTTTCATTTCAAGTTTTTCCGAAGTTGTTGTAGCTTCCGGAATTACCAGCCATAAGATGATATAAATAATCAAAGTGCCGGGACTAAAAGAAAAACTCAGAAAGTTTGGAAAAGTGAGGGATCCGATGTGACCCCATCTAAAGAAAAATGAGATGAAGGGTATCAGGAAAAATGCACGCGGTATCCATGGATTCACATTAAAGTAACTTCCCATACCACTACAAACGCCACCGATTATTTTTTCTTCGGGATTTCTGTAGAGCCTTTTGCGAACTCCATTATCCAACAGATTGCTACCCGGTACAAAAATCCAAAGGAGAATATAGGCGAAAAATCCAATTCCCGATAATATGAAAAGTATTCTTACAATGACCGGATCTATACCGATGTAGGCAGCAATACCGCTACAGACGCCGCCAAGAATCTTGTGGTTTTCGTCCCGGTAAAGCCTCTTTGTTTTACCCGGATACTTTGGAAAGCTGTGATCCTCTGAAGATTCTTCCTTCTCTTTAGTTTTTTTCTCACTTACTTCATCGTCTTCAAAATCTTCCGGGCGCCCGATATTTTTAAATATCACGTTGACATCTTCATCGCTAATACAAGTTGAGCCTGCTTTCAATCTCTCCTGGAACAGTTCGCTTATCCGGCTTTCGATATCGTTGATAATTTCATCCCGTCCTTCTTCTCCTGCAAAATAGAGTCGTAAGCTGTCAATATATTGTTGTAGCAACTCATACGACGTTTCCTCAATCGGGACCACACTTCCCTGGAAATTTATATTTATTACTTTTTTCATTGCTAATCCGTTTTATAATTTGAAGTTGAATTAATGGTGCTCAGTTTTGCCAGTGATGGCCTCTACTGCGTTTGCAAGTTCCAGCCAGGTGGATTCGAGCTCATGGTAAAAATCTGCGCCTTTCTCTGTTAACGAAAAATATTTTCTTGGAGGACCGCTGCTGCTTTCTACCCATCGATAGGTAAGGAATTCCGCATTTTTCAATCTCGTAAGCAGTGGGTAAAGAGTTCCTTCAAGAATGTGTAGATTGGCGGCCTTCATCTTGTCGATTATGTCACTCGGGTAGGCTTCTCCGAGTTTAATGATAGATAAAATGCAAAATTCCAATACCCCTTTTCGCATCTGGCTGGCTGTATTATCGATATTCATTTTATTTCTTTTTTCTGTAGAAAAATTTTCATAGAGGCTTTTGTTAGAACAAATATAAACAAGAATTCGATACTATGCAATACATAATACCTGCTTTATATAAGTAGTTGGGTATAAACATATCTCTACTTTACCCACAAGCCTCTGTTTTATTGTGTTTCAGCTGTTTTTTTAAAACTAATTAATTTGAAAAAAAATATTTGAGCGGATTATTACAATGATGAGTGGAGGAATTAATAATCCTAAAATTGCAACATTGGAATTTGTAGCCGATTTTCTTAACGAACTTTTAGACTCAAAAGGCAGTGGACTGACGTCTAATTTGAAAAACTATAAAGATGAATAAACTAATATACGGGTTAGGGATACTAACTTTTTTATTCTTTTCCTGTAGTTCCTCAAGAAATACGATTGCCACAACCCAGGAAGATAAAGCTCTATTATCGGCGATCAAAAAGCTGGACAAAAAACCATCAGATAATGATCTGCGAAATATTATCACGGCACTTTACGACAATGCGGCAAAAGTCCACCTTGATAACATAGAGATGTACAGCTCACTTACCGAGGCGGACAAATGGGATAAAATAATCAAGGAGTACCGCTCGCTGCAGCATCTCTCAGACGTAATAAAAACATCTGGTACAGCAAGCAATCTTTTGCGCCCTCCTGCCTACGAAGCAAAAATAGAAGTGGCTACTCAAAACGCTGCATCTGCCTACTATGATCTGGGTTTAACTTACTTGCAGCACGATGACAAGGAGTCTTTTTATAATGCATACTATGCCTTTAAAAAATCACAAAGATTTGTTCCGGGCTACAAAGATGCGAAAAGACAAATGGATTTTGCCTATCAAAAAAGCATTCTTAACGTGGTGATAAATCCCGTGACTGACAATTCTATTTACTACAACAGCGCCGGTTGGAACAGGTTTGGAAACAGCTTTGAAAATGATTATTTGCAAAGGAACCTCGCACGCGACCTCGGAGGCTCATATTCAAAAAATGCGCAGGCTCATTTTTACACTGACCGGGAGGCAAGGAGTGCCGATATAGATGCGGATCTTGTTGTGGACTTGACATGGGTTAATCTGGAAATTCCAATCCCATATACATCCCGTTATTCAAGGAATGTGAGCAAACAAATAGAAATGGGGCGTGATACTTCCGGGCATGTATCATACGAGACTGTGTCAGCCACTTTGTACATTACAAAGAAATATTTTACAGCTACCGGTGACCTGGAGAGCAAAATTTCTGATGCTGTTACGGGAAGCGTTTTAGACAATAACAGGTACACTGCCCGTTTTGACTGGCAACAGGAATACGCAACCTACCAGGGTGATTCACGTGCGCTGAGTGGTTATGATCTTTCTATGCTGAACAACAGTAATTATATGGTGCCACGCAAAGATGACATCCTTACTGAACTATATCAACGAATTTATCCGCAGGTGAAAAATGGCATTTACAATGCAGTTCGGCGGTAGAAGAAGTTTAAAATTTGTTGTATCAACTGAAAATTTGGTAAACGATAAAACTCATAAAATAGGCAAGCCCGGTCATATAGGCAAATTGTATGGCCGGCCACTTCCAGCTTCTCGTTTCGCGTTTTACAATTGCCAAAGTGCTCATACACTGCATTGCCAACACGTAAAAGACGAGCAACGACAAGCCTGTTGCGAGATCGTAAACCTTGGAGCCATCAGGTCGAACTGCCGCATTCATTTTTTGTCTTAGTGTGGCGTTATTTTCCTCAGGATCTTCCCCAACGCTATACAGCGTAGCCATCGTTCCCACAAACACTTCACGGGCAGCAAAAGAGGTGATCAATGCGATCCCGATCTTCCAGTCA
>JBBSPT010000362.1:0-3492 GCA_038258515.1 Chitinophagales bacterium
CCATAAAATGCGACAGCCCACTCTATGATCGATCATCTGAACCTTCCGGCACGAATACAACAGTTGCAAGACGATGTTTTAATACAAAAAAAAATATGCCTTTCTATGCTGAGATTGGACGAGATTGATGAGAACGTTTCCGGAAATAAAATTTTTAAACTATACAATTTTTTAGAAGCAGCTATGGCGTCAATTCACAAAAGAATTGTCACATTTGGCGGCGCCTATTCTAACCATCTTGCAGCGACGGCATACATGTGCAGGCAAAAAGGTCTGAAGTCTTTGGGAATTGTTCGCGGTGAAAAGCCGGTCGCATTATCTCACACTTTACAATTCTGCGAAGCACAAGGAATGGAATTAGTTTTCATGGAGAGATCGGTCTATGTGGCGATAGCTCCAAACGCTTCTAACAGCAGACTACAAGAGCAGTATGGCGAACACATATTGATTCCGGAAGGTGGCTTTAGCCCAGAAGGAAGAAAAGGCGCAGAAATAATTTCAGAGCTTTTTGATGAAAAAAATTATTCGCATGTTTGCTGCGCAATTGGCACTGCGACAACATTTGCAGGTCTGCTTAACAATCCCGGATGCGATGCAGAATTCCATGGATTTCCTGTATTGAAAAATCTGTCCGACATTGATGAAAGACTTGAAAAATTAAAAGTACAAACCGGAAACAATTTCATCATTCATCAGGACTTTCACTTTGGAGGCTATGCAAAAAAATCTCCGGAACTTTTAAAATTTATGAATGACTTTTATGCAAAAAATAAAATTCCGCTCGACTTTGTTTATACTGGAAAGATGCTGTTTGGAGTTTATGATTTAATCAGGCGAAATTACTATGCACGCGGATCAAATATCCTCTGCATTCATACCGGCGGGTTGCAGGGAAATTTGTCATTACCCGCTGGAACGCTCAACTTTTAGTTTGAATTAACGAGAACAGTATTTGAAAACTTCAAAAAATAAATAGCTTCGCCCGCAATATGTTCAGATTAGTTTTCACTTTATTTTTTTTATTGGCGGTTCGGCTTTTTGCATTCTCCCAGGATACTCTCCCAAAAATTAGCGTAACTCAGATCAGTGGTAAGGTGTTGGTATCCTGGACAAATCCGTTTACATCCGTAACAAATATTGGCATACAGAGATCTTACGATAGTCTTAAAAATTTTAAAACAATCGGTAGTGTACTGAATGTACTTGCTCCCACAAATGGCTTTGTGGACACGAAAATTTTCATACCGCCACAATATTACCGGTTGTTCATATCTTTTGAAGGGGGATCATACATATTCACCGCTTCGAAGAAGCCAGGAGAGGACACTGGCACGATAATTCCTTCCAACGTAGAAATAGTGAAGCCACCGGTGGTTCAAACATGGTTTGTACCTTCGAAGGATGTCTTCACAGACAAAGATTACAACGTCGTCATTTCATTGCCTGACGCTGTGAAGAAAAAATATTCATTGAAGTTTTATGAAGCCGATGGCACATTTCTCTTTGAATTAAAAAAGATCAGGGAGAATTACCTCACACTGGATAAAGTGAATTTCGTTCACGCAGGACTTTTTAATTTCGAGCTATTCGATAACGGCGTTGTGATCGAAAGGCACAAGGTCTATATTCCGCAGGATGGCAGGGCTATTCCCCCATTGGATGCGCAGGGGTACGAACTGAAATAATTTTCAGCCCAAAAACTTTTTCAAAATTTTCTTTCAATTTTTCCTTTACCTCCTGCAAAGGAACTTCATGTCCCAGTTCTTTCGCCATGGATGTCACCTGCTTGTTTGCAATGCCACAGGGAATAATGTTGTTGAAGTAGCTAAGATCAGTATTTACGTTCAGGGCAAAGCCGTGCATCGTAATCCAACGACTGCAGCGAATGCCCATCGCGCATATCTTCCGTTCTTTTCCCGGCGTTCCGGGCTCAAGCCAAACACCCGTCTCACCCACACTTCTTTCCCCCCTAATTCCATATTCCGCGATGGTGAGAATAATAACTTCTTCCAGCCCACGCAGGTATTTACCAATATCGGTATAAATTTTTTCAAGATCCAAAATGGGATAACCTACTACCTGCTGCAACCCGTGAAAAGTAATATCGCCTCCCCTGTTCGTTTCAAAAAATTCAATTTCTTTTTCCTCCATTTCCTGCTCGTTCAAAAGTACGTTTTGCATGTGTCCGCTTTTGCCAAGTGTATAAACAGGCGGGTGTTCGCAAAAGAGTAAGAAATGAGTAGTCGGTAAGTTTTTGTAATCCACCGCTGGCTGACCTGGAGTTTCCATTTGTTTCCGGGCATCCGATTTTATTTCGACGTTTTTCCGGACAAGACTCTCCTGGTAATCCCACGCCTCTTTATAATGTATAATTCCAAGGTCTTCAAAAACGACTTGCTGCATTTGCAATTGAAAGGATTTAATTTGCAAAGATAAGTGCTACTGAATGATGGAAGAAGAACTACATGATGATGAAAGCCCTGAACTCTTCGAACGCCTTACACTCGTTTCAGCCAAAGGACAGGAACCCCTGCGGATTGATAAGTTCTTAATGAACCGCATCGAAGGCGCGACGAGAAATAAAATACAGCAGGCAATCGAAGCCGAGAGAGTCTTAGTGAATGAGCAGCCGGTAAAGTCAAATTATAAAGTGAGACCCGAAGACAAGATCGTAGTATACGATACCCACGAGCGTGAGACGACGGAAATTGTCCCGGAAAACATTCCCTTCACAATCGCCTATGAAGATGATGACATACTTGTTGTTGACAAACAGCCTGGGATGGTGGTTCATCCCGGAAGCGGCAATCCTGGCGGTACGCTTGTGAATGCTGTTGCATGGTATCTGAAACAACAAAACCTGTCTATCAATGAAAATGAATTGTCCCGCTTTGGTCTCGTACACCGGATTGATAAAAACACAAGCGGACTTCTGGTGATGGCCAAAACAGCGAAAGCAATGACTCACCTGGCCAAACAATTTTTTGACCACACAGTTTACCGTCGGTATGTCGCATTAGTTTGGGGAGACTTTGAAGAACCCGATGGAACGGTGATTGCTCATGTGGGCAGGCACCAACGATTCAGGAAATTATTTTCCGCCTATCCTGAAGGAGAACATGGGAAAGAAGCTATCACTCATTATAAAATTCTTGAAAACTTTAATTACGTGTCGCTCATCGAGTGCAGGCTTGAAACGGGACGCACTCACCAGATTCGTGTACACATGAAGCATATCGGTCACCCATTGTTTAACGATCATACTTATGGAGGAGACAGGATCGTGAAAGGAACCGTATTTACAAAGTATAAGCAATTCGTTGAAAATTGTTTCGAGCTCTGTCCACGACATGCACTTCATGCGCAACAATTAGGTTTTGTGCACCCGGTTACAAAAAAAGAAATGCTCTTCGAAAGTCATCTGCCGGAGGATATGGAAAGTGTGATTGAGAAATGGAGGAAGTATAGCCATAGCAGGAACTAATTCACAAA
>JBBSPT010000363.1:0-3472 GCA_038258515.1 Chitinophagales bacterium
AAACTCAAAAGCGGCATCCATCTTATCTTTCGCACGATCAATAGGATCTTGCTTACTATCCCATGGGAAAATATGCGTTGGCTCGCCAAATGGATCTGCGCCACTTCCATTAAAGGAGTGCCAATAGGCACATGCAAATCTTAATATTTCTTTCATCGTTTTCCCTGCTACCTTTTTATTCTCATCGTACCAGCGAAACGCAAATGGATTATCGCTTTCGGGACCTTCGTATTTTATTTGAGGGATATCATTGAAAAACTCTTTGTCGCCTTTGATTATATTCATTGCATTAATTTTTATTGATTAGTTATGTGATTTATATCAACAAATTTATCTAAAAAAAGACCTAATTGAAGATGTACGTGAAAGTAAAACCGTTTCCGGTTTTTGGATCAATGTAACTTAACAGAAAATGTAAGAAAAATAGCATGTCTTGGCTGACAAACAGATGGATTAACTGGAACAGAGCGAAGGTCTTGTGACGCAGTTGATAGGCTGAGAACCGTTCGTTTTTTCCTTCTATCCAAAATAACTAAAAAGATTTCCCATTAACTTTAAATATTGCTATACTACACCTTTGATTGAAAGAAGGATTTCATTTGTTAGATCAAATCTTTTAGAATGCGGTGCTCATTACTTTTACTATTTACCATTAATTTAAACCGAAAATCTTTTCTATGAATCTCTTTAGCATGAAAGCGGGAATTAAGTTGCCTATTATTTCTTTTTCCATTGCTGCGTTGATACTTTCGCTGACTATGTCCTGCAACAATGAGGCTTCTGACAAAGAAACTAAAGGTAAAGTTCACCTGGTAACATTGGACCCCGGTCATTTTCATGCTGCTTTGGTACAGAAATATATGTATGCCGGTGTGGATTCAGTGGTGGATGTTTTCGCGCCGGAAGGGAACGACTTGAAACTTCACCTTGCCAGGATCGATGGATACAATCAACGAGAGAATGAGCCAACGCATTGGATTGAGAACTTACATACAGGAAGCGACTTTCTTAACCAAATGTTTGACTGGAAAAAGGACAGGAAAGCTGCCGATACTAATGTCGTTGTTCTTGCCGGAAATAATGAAAAGAAAACGGAATACATTTTATCATCACTGCAAAATGACTTCAATGTTTTGGGTGATAAGCCGATGGCAATTGACAGTGCCGGATTTAAAAAACTCCAGGAGTCCTTTGACGTAGCTTCCAAAAACAACCTGCTGCTTTATGATATTATGACAGAACGTTTTGAGATCACTTCAATTTTATTGCGGGAAATTTCTATGATGTCTGAAATATTTGGAACGCTGCAAAAAGGAACAGAGGACGATCCGGCTGTCGTCAAAAGTGGCGTTCATTATTTGTATAAGTATGTGTCAGGAAATGTGCTGACAAGGCCACCATGGTTTTTTGATGTTTTGCAGGAAGGCGAAGGCATAGTGGATGTGATGACCCATCTCGTTGATCTGGCTCAATGGGAATGTTTTTCGGATGAGTCAATTGATTTTGCAAAAGATGTGAAAGTAAACAACGCAAGGCATTGGCCAACAGATGTTAGCCTGGCAGCATTCAAAGAAATCACCAAATCGGAAAGCTTTCCTTCTTACCTGATGGGGCATGTTGTAAACGATACTTTATTGAAATATTATTGCAACGGAGAGATTAATTATGAGCTGAAAGGCATTCATGTGAAAACTATACTGGTGTGGAATTATAAAGCTGCTGAAGGCATCGGCGATTCTTATGAAGCCCTAATGAGAGGAACAAAAGCAAATCTCGTGATCAGGCAAGGCGCCGATCAGAATTACGAATCTACAATTTACATTGAACCTGCCCGAAGTGATTCAAGCTATGAAAAAGATCTTTTTGAAAACTTTAAAAAGATACAGGAAAAACACCCCGGTCTGGAACTAAAAAAGTCAACTAAGGGTTGGGAGATTGTTATTCCAAAAAAATACAAGGAAGGACATGAAGAACATTTTGCAAGAGTCACGAAGCGGTTCCTCGACTACCTGAGAAATAAAAATATGCCTGCCTGGGAAGTACCGGGCATGTTGGCCAAATATTATACAACAACTAAAGCGTTGGAATTGGCAAACAAAGTGGTAGCAAAATCGAAATGAGGTTAATAGATACGCATACACATCTTTACCTGGAAGATTTTTCAGCAGACATTGAAGAAGTGATGCAACGTGCAAAAGATGAAGGAATAGAAAAATTTTATCTCCCCGCAATAGACAGTACAGAAACACAAAACATGTTAAACCTGGAAACACGTTTTCCTGGTAAATGTTTTCCAATGATTGGTTTGCATCCCTGTTCAGTAAAAGAAAATTATAAAGAAGAACTTTATAAAATCGATACGATGTTGCGTGAAAGAAGTTTCGCAGCGATAGGAGAGAGCGGCCTCGATTTCTATTGGGATAAAACTTTCACTAAAGAACAATATGAAAGTCTTCATACGCAGGCAGAGTGGGCCTTGCAATATAATTTGCCCCTTGTGTTGCACACCCGAAATGCAATGCAGGAAACGATTGACGTTATAAAAACTTATGAAGGAAAGGGTCTGCGGGGTATTTTTCATTGCTTCGGAGGAACACTGGAACAGGCAGAACAAATCATAGAACAAAATTTTTTGTTGGGCATTGGAGGGGTCGTAACTTATAAGAATGCGGGGCTCGCCGAAATAATAAAAGATGTTGATCTAAAACATATTGTTTTGGAAACAGATGCTCCCTATTTAACTCCGGTTCCATTCCGTGGTAAAAGAAACGAAAGCAGTTACCTGGTTTACATTGCCCAAAAATTAGCATTGGTTAAAAATGCGAGTGTTGAGGAAGTTGCCACTCAAACTACAAAAAATGCAGAACAGATATTCTCTCAAGCAGCTAATGTTGAAGCCTGATTTTCTAAAGGTTGATACAGATCGCCGTCATTTGTTGCTTGATAAAGAGATTTCGCAAGACTCATAGTAATGTTCATCAGATTCTGATTTAATTTCGCATCCAACAATTAATGCGTGCCGAAACTATCAGATCATTTCTACCATATCGAATTTTAGCCTTTCTATTTTTTGTTCTCAACGCTTCTGTGCACGCACAGCAACGTGTTGTTACCGGATCTGTTGTTGATCAGGAAACAGGAAAGCCTCTTTTCCCATGCAGCGTATATTCTCTCACTTCCGGAAACGGCGTAATTACAGATGAAGAGGGTAAGTTCACTTTTTTAGTTGACAGCAAGACTGACACAATTGCCATTTCAATGATTGGATATAAAACAGAAATAAAGGCACTTTCTAAAGACCAGCAACAGACAATAAACTTTGCGGCAGTTCCAAACTCTGCTTCTCTAAGTGAAGTGGTAGTCGCCATTAAGGTAAAATATACAAAGGCTCAAAGGCTTGTAAAAAATGTGATCGAACATAAAGACGCAAATGATGTCTTCAACAATTCATCCTTCCAGGCAAAGGTGTATG
>JBBSPT010000364.1:0-3453 GCA_038258515.1 Chitinophagales bacterium
AGCAATGGTAATGGTCTCCTGCACCGTCATGGGCACATCGCAAATCCTGAACTCAACGGTGTTGAAAAACGGATGCACCCTGAGGTCCCACCAAATTTTCTTCCCATTGTCTATGCAGTTTGTCTTGATCAACAGTTTTACATAGTTATCATAAGACTCTATACTTTCAAAATAATCTGGTATACCTGTGCGTGGAAATTTATCAAACACCTTCGTGCGGAAAGATTTATACCCGGTTTTTCTTCCTTCCCAGAATGGAGAGTTGGTACTGAGGGCATAAATATGAGGTAGAAAATATCTCGCGGAATTTGCAATATGAATTGCCATCTCACGATTCGACATTCCCACATGCACGTGCAGGCCGAAGATGAGATTGCTTCGGGCGGCCTCCTGTAATTCCTTTACGATTTCACTATAGCGTGCATGATCAGTGATGAGTTGACTTTCCCAATGACTAAAAGGATGAGTACCTGCTGCGCCTACCCAAAGACCGAGACTGTCGGCGATTGAACTAATTGTGCGCCTCAGCGTAGCAACATCTACATAGGCTTCATCAATATCCCGGCAAATATCAGTTCCCACTTCCACCACGGCCTGGTGCATCTCTGCCTTTACTTTGTCTTTGATCACTTTTTCTCCTTCATGCACTATTCTCTGCTCGTGACTTTTCAATTCACGGGTTACAGGATCCACGACCATATATTCTTCTTCTATTCCCAAAGTAAAAATCCTGTAAGAAATGGCGGCCATGGTGTATGTAAAGAATTTAAATTAAAAATATTAAATGCAGCTTCCTGTAAACGAGATCGAATGATTTGTTTTCAGAATTGCAAATTAATTTTTAAACAGAACCTTCTTGTCAACGCTTCGTTCTACATAAGTCCCCCAGGTGAGGTTGTCCTTTCCTTCTTCATGCGACTTTGCTTTTTCGATGGCAAAGTTTGCGGCATTCTCCACCACCCATTCAAAGTTTTCCTGTCCCACGCTTGTGATCTCCGCATCCGGAGCGGGATTGCAAAAGTCTATTGCATACGGCACGCCGTCTCTCAGCGCCAGCTCTACTGTATTGAAATCGTATCCGAGATAATTGCAGAGACGCAACACAATATCAGTCATCAATTCAAATCTTTCTTTGCCGGGTTTAAACTCTGCTGCATACCTGAGATGGTGCGGGTTCCTTGGCTCATAGGGCATAATGTGAACATGCTTGCCGCCGATGCAATAACAACGATAATATTCATCGAAAACAATTTCCTCCTGCAGCATCATGATGAGTTCGTCTGTTTCAGAATGTTTGCTGAAGAAATCCTCTGCATTGTGAACTTTGTAAACACTCTTCCATCCGCCTCCTGCATGAGGCTTCATGTAAGCGGGGAAACCAATGTAACTGAAAATGTTTTCCCAGTCCAGGGGATACGCAAGGTTTGAGAAAGATTGGCCTTCTGTATCTGTCGGCAGGCTGCTCGATGGAACGATTACCGTCTTAGGAACCGGGACGTCAATTTTTGTTGCGAGACAATTGTTGAAAAATTTCTCATCTGCGCTCCACCAAAAAGGATTGTTGATCACCGCTGCACCGGACAACGCTGCATTTTTTAAATATGCCCGGTAAAAAGGAACATCCTGCGAAATGCGATCTACGATTACGGCATAGCCGCTGCTTTCACCCTGCACCACTTTATCTATGTGTACAGGTTCGGCGGTAATACCATCAATATTTTTACCATTCACTCTTTCAATAAATGCCTCAGGAAAGCTTCTTTCTTTTCCGAATAATATTCCTATTTTTTTCATGGTTATTTTTTTCGGTGAGTTGTGCGGAGATGAAGAGGTTTAGCGTAATCAAATATATTTTTTGATAATGAATATAACAAAATAATATTTTAAAGTCGCTTGATGGTTTGACTTGAGACTATGCCGTTTCCTCTGTAATCCGGTGCCAGCAACCAAAGAAGAGCCGATAACAAGTGTTTCCAATGATCAATTACAAACATCAGCGCTATTGCTGTATTTTGCATTCTTCCAATCAAAATCAGAGATATGAAAAAATTGCTCCTGCCATTCCTGTTGTTGTTTTCTTTGTCTTCCTTTTCTCAAATAAATGATGGGAGAAGTAAAATAACCAAAGCCGCGAATGATATTGAACCAAAAGTAATTGCCTGGCGCCGCGATATTCATGAACATCCTGAATTAGGAAATCATGAAACACGAACAGCAGGTATCATTGCAAAGCATCTTCAATCGTTGGGAATAGAAGTGACCACGGGTGTTGCGAAGACAGGGGTCGTTGGAATTTTGAAAGGCGGCAAACCGGGACCGGTTGTAGCATTGCGTGCGGATATGGATGCGCTTCCTGTTACAGAAAGAGTGGACCTTCCTTTTGCATCAAAAGTAAAAGCGATGTACAATGGGAATGAAGTTGGCGTGATGCATGCATGCGGTCACGATTCGCATGTCGCGATTTTAATGGGTGTCGCGGAAATTTTATCATCGATGAAAAAGGATTTAAAAGGAACGGTAAAATTTATTTTTCAGCCTGCGGAAGAAGGCCCTCCCGCCGGTGAAGAAGGCGGAGCTGAGTTAATGGTAAAAGAAGGCGTGATGGAAAAGCCTAAGGTAGATGTTGTATTTGGTCTACACATTAATTCACAAACTGAAGTTGGGAAAATTACTTACCGCCCCGGCGGAACAATGGCAGGCGTTAACGACATGAAGATTACAATCAGAGGAAGATCAGCGCACGGCGCATATCCGTGGTCGTCAATAGACCCGGTTGTAGTATCGGCGCAAATCATTAATAGTTTACAAACAATCGTAAGCCGCAACCTGAACCTCACGGAGAACGTTGGTGTTGTGACCATCGGCGCAATCAACGGAGGCAACCGGCCCAATATCATTCCTGAGCAAGTGGAAATGCTGGGCACTGTAAGATCATTTACAATGGATGATGAAAAGATGATGCTGGAAAGAATCAAGCAAATAGTTACCAAAACCGCAGAAGCTGCCGGAGCCACAGCAGAAATCAAACTGCCCTACACCACCCGTTACCCGGTTACCTATAATGATCCCGCTCTTACAGAAAAGATGTTGCCTTCCTTACGCAAAACCGCGGGCAATGAAAACGTGTTATTAAAGCCACCAGTAACAGGCGCTGAAGATTTTTCTTTCTACCAGGAAAAAGCGCCCGGGCTTTTTATCTTTTTAGGAGGTATGCCCAAAGGGCAGGATCCTAAAACTGCTCCTTCACATCACACGCCTGATTTCTTCATTGATGAAAGCAGTTTCAAACTTGGCGTAGAGGCGTTGGCTAACCTGACTATTGATTATATGGAGATGGGAAAGAATTGAGTTGAGTCTCAATTTGAGATATATTTATTTTTTAGTCAAATACTTTTGAAGACGTTCTCCGTTGGTTGTTGGTGATTGCCATGCAGTAGAACCATATTTGTTAAT
>JBBSPT010000365.1:0-3453 GCA_038258515.1 Chitinophagales bacterium
AAATTCCTGGAGGAAAGCGGCAACAATCTTAAGTCCGAATTTTTCATCCCGATTCTCGGAGATAATTTCATTAAACAGGATGGAAACAACATCAAAGTAATAAGGACTTCTGCCCAATGGTTTGGAGTAACCTACCAGGAAGATGCACCCGAAGTAAAAGCTAGTATAGAGAAATTAGTATCGGATGGTGAGTATCCTAAGAAACTGTGGGAAAATTGATTGGCACGACTGGGTAAAACAAGAGAAGGGAGATATAGTTCGCTTTTTCAAATAATCTGAAAGCCGTAAATTAAAGGTATTCCTGTATCTTTTTTAATTGCCCTTTACAATGTAGACGTAATCCTCAAGCTTTTTGATTTGCTGTACCCTGTCTATTCCTTTCAGTGTATTATTAACGGGAAGTTTTATCGTATCATCTTCCTTTACGTCTCGCAATGCATCGTAAATATTTTTCGACTTGATTGCAAAAACAACCCCGTCAGCATTGGTCTCTTTGCTGCTGATAATGCCAATAATTTCTCCATTCTTATTTACCACAGGCCCGCCGCTATTACCGGGATTTGCCGAAATACTGATCTGGTAGGAAGAGGTGTCGCCATAGAAACCTGACTTTGCACTTAGATAGCCTTCACCATACACAACTTCTTCACGCGGATAACCAAGCGTAAAAATATGCTCTCCCAATTCAGCCGCAGCTTTTGAAAAGGTATAAGGAAGCCCTTGTATTTTTCTGAAAGAACTATCTATAACTTTTAAGATTGCCAGGTCTGTAACCTTGTTTACATACACAGCTTTTGCATAAAACTGCTCGCCCTTTCTGTTTTCAACCACAATGTTTTTCGCATTATCTACCACGTGAGCGTTCGTGATCAGATAGCCTTTGCCATCAACCAAAAAACCGGTGGCGCTGAAATCAGCTTTGAATTTTGGCTTTTCTGCCACTATCACCGGAACAGTTGCAGCGTCATTTAACTTGGTTTCTATCTGGTTTAGCTTTACTTCAAATTGGTTCAGCTTGTTGTTCACGAGAGGCGTGATCACTTCCACCTTTTTCTTTTCAGAATAGGAGGAAACAATCGTGGCAGTTGATAGCGACACAATTCCGGCGATAGAAGCAGCGACAGCTATAGTTCTGCGATAACGGTTCCATAGGAAAACGAGCTTGGCTTTGTTATTTCTGTCGCTTGCTGAAATCACACCTTCATTCACCAGCTTACTCTCTACTTCATTCATATTGTGAACGAGCATTTTTATTTCACTCATTTTTTCAAGTTCGCCAAGAAAAAAATTGTGTTCAGCTACCAATTGATCAATGTCCGGATTATTTTTCCGCAGCTCTTCAAAAAAAGTTTTCTCCTGTGGGGTCATCTCACCGTTTCTGTAACGTTCAATGGCATCTAGAAGTAAATTGTCTTCCATTTTATTCTCCGTTATTATATTGTGAAAAGAAGATTTTTTTCAATCGCATCAGGCATTTATATTTTTGCGTTTTCGCATTGTCGGCGTTTGTGTATTCAAACTGCTCAGCAATCTCAGGCATCGACTTTTTTTGAATATAAAATGCTTCCAATATGCTTTTGCACGGTTCACCTATTTTCGCCAGCGCCTTTTCCATCAGCCCCATATCCGCCGATCTCTTTTCGTGATCCTCTATTTCGTCCTCAACTGCTACTGTTTCAGTTAATGTCTCAGAAACGTAATTAAACCTCCCCTCGCGATGAAGTCTTTTGAGCCACAACCGGCGACACACCGAGAACAGATAGGTCTTGATCTGGCAGGTTAATACAAAAGATTCAAGTTGAGCTTTTTCAAAAAGAACGATCATTGCTTCCTGGAAGATGTCCTTCGCGTCGTCATGGTAGCCACTATTCTTAATGATGAACGCTTTAATGGAAGGGAAATTCTCCCTGTAAATCTTTTCTATAGCGAGCCTGTCATTAGAAATAAATGCTTCCAGAAGCTGCCTCTCCTCGTCATATATACTCACGGGGCTATAATTAATACTTACAATGCGGTAAAGTAACCCAAATTATGTGTAAAATTTTTTTTTCCAATTATGGGTTACCCTTTATCAAAAATGGTATAAACATAAAATAAATTATAAAAAACTAAATCATTTAAAATGAAAAAAGTATTATTCGCGCTTGCAATTTCAGCGTTTTTTGTAGCATGTAACAGTTCTTCAACAGAGACTGAATCTACAATGGATTCAACTACGGTTGCTCCTGACAATTCAACCATGATGGCTCCTCCGGTAGCAGACACAACTATGGCGGACACAACTAATATGATGAATGCAGAAACTCCTGCAAAGTAAGTCGGGCAGACAATAATACTATCCAATATATTTTATTTGGCAGGCAATCTAAAAGCCGTTTCTTAATCAGGAACGGTTTTTTATATAACTTTTCGGTGATGGCAGCGGGCATCTTTCGCAGCATCAGGCCAACCTAAAAAATTCATTGGTAGATTCATTGCACTTCCTTATTTTTGGCATCTGATGAAAATTTCAAAAGCATATTTCCCTTTTTACTTTAGCTATTATTTTAGAAATGGCCTGGGAAGCTTTTGTTACAAATGAACTCAAAACAGGTAACATAGTAGAATCCCGGGCAAAGTGTCCGGGATTTTTGTTTTATTACATATGCAACTCAAATGAATAAGAGAATTTCGATACAAGGATATGAAGGCAGTTTTCACCAGGTTGCTGCGCGGCAATTTTTTGGGAAAGGTGTGGAAGTTATTTGTTGTGCAACGTTCCGGGATGTTGTCAGGGCCGCTGCCAATGAGAAACAATGTGATGGCGGCCTGATGGCGATCGAAAACTCAATAGCCGGAAGCATTCTTCCCAATTACAATCTGCTTCAAAACAGTAATCTGAAGATCACCGGTGAAATTTATCTCCAGATTAAACAAAATCTTTTGGTGAACCCCGGGGTGGCGCTTGAAGACATCCGTGAGGTACATTCCCATCCCATGGCACTGCTGCAATGCATGGAGTACCTGGAAAAGTACAATTGGAAACTTATCGAAACCGAAGACACCGCGCTGAGCGCAAAACTGTTACATCAACATCATAGCAAGCATATTGCCGCAGTGGCCAGTAAACTTGCGGCAGAGCTGTTTGATTTAACGGTGATATCTCCGAACATTCATACTCTTCGAAATAATTATACCCGATTTTTAGTGCTCCGGCCGTTTGGAGAAATGGAAGATATTGCCAACAGCGACAAGGCTTCAATTATATTTCAAACAGATCATTCCAAGGGAAGCCTTGCAAGGGTGCTGACAAAAATTGCAGACGGCGGAATCAATTTGAGTAAGCTGCAATCGATGCCAATCCCCGGCAGCGACTGGAAGTATTCTTTTCATGCCGATATGGAATTTAATTCTCTCGAGGTTTTCAACAACGTAATTGATGATATAAAAGCGTTGACGATTGGTTTGAAGATT
>JBBSPT010000366.1:0-3427 GCA_038258515.1 Chitinophagales bacterium
GAATCCCGAAGGATATGTTGAAAGAAAATTAATCGCGTATGCAGGATTGAATGCTTTAAAAATTGTGAGATCGTCCATTACATGTGTTGCGCCAAGAACTGCAAGCATACTGAACCAGATAAACATCACCGGTCCAAACATTTTTCCTATTGAAGCAGTTCCAAATTGCTGCATGAAGAAGAAAAGAACGATGATGATCAGGACAATGATCACAATCGTATTGTTATTAATGGCGTGCAGTACTGGCAGTTTCCTTAGACCCTCCACGGCAGAAGTAATGGAAATCGGAGGAGTGATAATGCCATCGGCGAGCAAGGCTGCGCCACCAACCATTGCAGGATACACAAGCCACTTTGAGCGTCGCCTGACGAGTGCATATAATGCAAAAATTCCTCCTTCTCCCCGGTTATCGGCACGCAGGATCATCAGGACGTACTTTACGGTTGTCTGCATTGTGATGGTCCAAATGATACAGGAAAGGCTGCCAAGTACCAGGCTTTCCGAAACCAGTTTGTTATAAATAATTGCATTAAAAACGTAAAGGGGGGAAGTTCCGATGTCACCGTAGATAATTCCTAAAGCAATCAGTAAACCTGCAGGTGTAACAGTGTTGAGGTTTTTTTTATTCACGCCAAATATTTAGTGAGTATTTACCGGGCCCCGTATAAATTCTCATCAGGCGGGGTAAAATTATTTGCAAATGTAGAAGGAAAGTTAATATGGACAATTAAATTAATGCGGCAAAAATTGTACACAATTTGAAGATTGGAGTGCTAATAGTGACTACCTGATCTGGATGGTTAACTTTATTTCAGTCTTACCTAGTTAACAAAAAAAATCCCCTTCATGGTTTGAAGAGGATCGTTGTTGATTGTAGAAACTATTATAAAGCAATTTGTTTTTCACTAACCAGCTTTCTCAGGTTGATGAGACCGTAACGCATGCGGCCGAGTGCAGTATTGATGCTGCAATCTGTAAGGCGTGCGATTTCTTTGAAGCTCAAGTCGGCATAATGACGCATAACGATCACTTCTCTTTGATCTTCCGGCAATAGATCGAGAAGTTTTCTCACTCTGTCGTGGCTTTGAGATTGAATGATTTTTTCTTCAGCGCCTTTCTCCGAGAAATTGATCACTTCAAAGATGTCGCGGTCATCGCTTGTTTTGATGGACGGACTGCGTTTGATTTTCCTGAAATGATCGACACATAAATTGTGTGCAATTCTCATTACCCATGGCAGGAATTTCCCTTCATCTGTATAACGTCCACCATTGATGGTATCAATTACTTTAATGAAAGTGTCCTGGAAAATGTCTTCAGCAAGGTATTTGTCTTTTACCAGTAAATAAATTGAAGTGTAAATCTTGTCTTTGTAGCGTTCTACAAGACAGGAAAGTGCTTCAGAGTTGCCATCAAGATAGAGATGAATCAATTTTTGGTCAGGGAGAGTGTTCAAGTTTTTCATAAACCTTTACGTTTTTTGTGATTTAGGATATTGTGCAAGTCAATTCCAATTAAAGAGAAACAAATGGTTGGGAAACTTTTGCGAAGCGCGGGAAAGGTTCTTCATTCTTTCTGGATAATTGGAAGACCGAAAGTATAACATCTCAGAAAACTTCCAAATGATTTGACTGTCTTTTTTCGTAGAAATCAAAAATCGAGTGTTACCACTCGAAAACGGTTCGTAAAACTACGATTCGTTATTTTTGCACTCCTAAAATGAAAACTACTAAACGTATTTCCGCAAATAAGTCACGAGAAATTACAACTCAAAAAAAGGATAACAACATTCTTATCAAAGGGGCGAGAGTTCACAATTTGAAGAATGTGACCGTAGAGATTCCACGCGCTAAGCTCATAGTTGTGACAGGAGTATCCGGATCAGGCAAATCTTCCCTCACTATCGACACTCTATTTGCAGAAGGCCAACGGCGCTATGCCGAAAGCCTTAGTGCCTATGCAAGACAGTTTATGGCCCGGATGAATAAGCCTGACGTGGATTATATCAAGGGATTGTGTCCCGCAATCGCAATTGAACAAAAAGTAACGACACGAACACCGCGGTCAACCGTTGGCAGCATGACGGAAGTTTACGACTACCTGCGATTGTTATTTGCGCGGATTGGTAAAACCATATCGCCTGTGTCAGGAAGGGAAGTGAAGAAGGATGATGTGGCTGATGTGGTAGAGGCGATAAAGAAGCGTGAGAAAGGAGATAAAATTTTATTGCTTGTTGCGTTCAGGCAACATCGTAACAGGAATGTAACTGAAGAATTGAACATACTGATGCAGAAAGGGTTTTCAAGACTTTATTTTGATAAAGAAATAATACGGATCGAAGACATCCAGGATCGAAAAGATCTTTCAAAAATGTTTACTCATAAAACCGCTTATGTACTCGTTGATCGTTTGATTGCAAAGAACCTGGATGAAGATGATGAACATCGTATTTCTGATTCTGTTTCCACGGCATTTTATGAGGGAGAAGGAGAAGTGCTGCTCGAAATCAACGGCTCAGAAACGATTCATTTTTCAAATAAATTCGAGCTTGACGGGATAAAGTTTGAAGAGCCTGTGCCCAATCTATTTTCTTTCAACAATCCATTTGGCGCTTGTCCTGTGTGCGGTGGCTTTTCCATGATATTAGGCATTGATCCCGACCTCGTAATTCCTGACAAAAGATTAAGTGTTTATGAAAATGCAGTTGCTCCATGGCGGGGTGAAAAATTAGGACAATGGAAAGAAAACCTGATTCGCGTTGCAAAAAAATTCGACTTCCCGGTGCATAAGCCCCTAATGGATCTTTCTTCTTCTCAATACAATCTTTTGTGGACTGGGAACGAATATTTTTCGGGTCTTAATGAATTCTTCAAAGAGGTAGAACAAAATTTATATAAAGTACAATACCGGGTTTTATTAAGCCGCTACCGGGGCCGGACGCTTTGCACCGAATGTAATGGGTATCGGCTTCGCAAAGAGGCCTTGTATGTGCAAGTGAACCATAAAAATATCGGGGAACTTTGTGAGATGCCGGTAAAAGATCTCGCAACCTGGTTTCATGAAATTGAATTGACTGACTACGATCAAAAAGTTGCGAAACGAATCCTGATTGAAATCAATAACAGGATAGGAACATTGCTCGATGTGGGGCTTGGATACCTTACACTAAACCGTCTTGCCAATTCATTGAGTGGCGGTGAAAGCCAGCGCATACAACTAACGAGGAGCCTTGGAAGCAATCTCACTAATTCGTTATACGTATTGGATGAGCCTTCCATCGGGTTGCACGCACGGGACACCGAAAGACTGATCGTTGTGCTAAAAAACCTTCGGGATATGGGAAACACCGTCGTGGTGGTGGAGCATGACGAATGCATGATGCGGCATGCTGATCATATCATCGACATGGGGCCACTTGCCAGCCATC
>JBBSPT010000367.1:0-3417 GCA_038258515.1 Chitinophagales bacterium
AAGTTTGCCATGCGGGAAATAAATTCAGTATCATTCAATAATACTTCTAACTTTTTTCCCGGAATATCAAGATGAATTTTGTCACCGGTTTTTAACAAGGCAAGCGGCCCTCCCGTGAATGCTTCCGGCGTCACATGCAAAACTACCGTGCCGAAACTTGTGCCGCTCATACGTGCATCACTGATACGAACCATATCTTTAACTCCCAACAACTGTAACTTTTTTGGAATGGGGATCATGCCCCATTCGGGCATACCCGGAACACCCTTTGCACCAGCATTTCTTAATACCAAAACTGATGAAGCCGTGACGGGAAGATCGGGATCATCGATATGATCAAGCATATCGGAATAATCGTCAAACACCAAAGCCTCTCCGGTATGAACGAGCAGATCTTTTGACGCGGAGGACGCTTTAACGACCGCACCCAGTGGCGCGAGATTTCCGGTGACAATGGCAATAGAAGGCGCCTCACTTACAGGATTGGATAACGATCGAATTACTTTTTCATCCTTAACAACAGTCGCATCTATCAATTCATTTAATGATTTGCCGGAATAATTCTTCACCTCCATATTGAGGTGGCTTCTGAGTTGCCAAATCACTGCAGGTATTCCACCTGCCTTATGAAAGTCATCAATAAGAAATTCTCCTGAAGGTTGCGTATTTGCAAGGCATGGAATGGAATTGCCGGCATCGTTGAATACTGCTGGAAAAATATTTTTATTTAAGCGTCCTGCAATAGCAGTCAGGTGGATGATTGCATTGGTAGATCCTCCGAGTGCCATTAAAACTTTTACTGCATTATTAATGACCTCGTCAGTAAGTATATCTGCCGGCTTAACATTCTCAGCCACCATTTCCACAATTCGCCCGCCTGCCGCTTTCGAAACTTCACTTCGCTGAATTGAGTCCACAGGCATTGTGCTTGATCCGAGTGGCATAAAGCCCAGGACTTCCATAAGGCCATTCATGGTAGAGGCGGTACCCATTGTATTGCAGGAACCCACGCCACAGCTCAGGCACTTTCCAATTTGTTCCCATTCAGCGTTTCCGATTTCTCCCTTTCTAAGTTCATCCCAATACTTCCACAAATCCGTGCCGCTACCCAATCTTTTTCCTTTGTGAACGCCTACTTCTTTTGGCCCTCCATTCAATTGGATAGTTGGAAGGTTGGCACTTACAGCACCCATCAGTAAACCCGGAACTGTCTTGTCACAGTTGCCCAGCAAAACCACGCCATCAATGGGATAAGCACGTAGCTGCTCCTCTACTTCCATCGACAATAAATTGCGGTATAGCATCGCACTTGGTTTCATCAATTCCTCTCCCAATGAAATCACCGGAAACTCTAAAGGAATACCACCAGCGTCAATAATCCCCTGCTTAACATCGGCACAAACATTCTTTAAACTTAGGTTACAATTATTAAGTTCGGACCATGTATTGGCTATCCCAATAATCGGCTGGCCATTATAGTTATCCATATCTAAACCCGCAGAGCGTAATGCCCCTCTGTGAAGAAGGCCTGTTTCATTTGGACCCCAAAACCAGGTATGGCTGCGAAGTATTCGTTGTTTGTCATTGATTGTGTTTTGATTCATGTTGGATTGGCAAATAAAGTTTTTAAAAATCCTTTACTATTTTATATGTCACCTCCAAAGTTTTTTCTACATCTTCTTCGCTATGTGCATAGCTGATGGATCCTTGCTTACATGGTATTGGAATATGATAAATTCCGTTGTCGATCCATGCTTTTCTTAGCCGGAGGTCAATTTCAAAATCGTGATTATCCAATATGTCATGCAAGTCAACAGGCGCATGATCCATGAAGTAAAGGCAATGCGCCGAGGCATTGCTGGACAATGTCATTGTAATTCCCTTTTCAGCAAATATTTTTTCCAGTCCACCGTAGAGATTTGCAGCTACATATTCAAGATGTCCATACACAGGTTTTGTTTCCAGCATATCGATTGTAGCGAGAGCGGCTGCTACGTTAATTGGGTGCGCATTATAAGTACCTGCAATCAAGACTCTTTTTGAAGGATCACTTGAATCAAACAGTTGCATGATATCATCCCGCCCGCCAATTACGCCGAGAGGATATCCATTGGCGATCGCCTTGCCAAACACAGAAAGATCAGGCTTAACATTTGCGATGTATTGATACCCTTTGAGATGAGATCTAAAACCCGTTTTGACTTCATCAAAAATACTAACGGCACCATACTTCTGACACAGATCTATCAAACCCTGCAAATAACCTTCTTGCGGAAGAACAATACCTACATTCTGAAGCACAGGTTCTGTAAGCACGCAAGCGACAGGATAACGCTTCATTACATACTCTATGGAATCCAGATCGTTGAAGTTTACAATATGAATACATCGCTTTGTAGCATCCGGTATACCGGCAGATAAGGGAATAAAAGGATACTCTCCCGGGGACACCCATGATCCCAATTCATCAAGTGAGGGCATAACCGCGCGACTCACTTCATTGTGCCAGCCATTATAGCCTCCGAGAGTCAACACGATATCTTCCCTCCCGGTGAAGGCTCTTGCCAGGCGAATAGCGTGCGCTGTCGCCTCACTGCCTGTATTGGTGATTTGTATTTTATCGAGTGAAGGAATAAGATTGCAAAGTTTTTTCGCCAGGCCTACCTCTAGTTCGTTCGTGCCGCTTCCCACCAAAGACCTGTTCTTTTTTATTACATCCATTACTGCAGCCGAGACCACTTCGTGGTTGTGGCCCAGGATATGTGGGGCAAATGCTGCGTGATAATCTATATACTCCCTTCCGTCTACATCGTAAAGCTTGCTTCCCGATGCATGACTGAAAGAAATATTGGGTTCGACTTTCCTGTTTAAAGAGACAACGCCTCCTGCTATGTAACTCCTTGCTTCCTCTAACAATCGGGAAGTTGAAAAATTGAGACTGGTTTCCATTTTCATTGCTTATCTTGACGAGACAAATATAATGTTTGTATACAAAATCAAATTAATTTTGTTTATTAATGAAAACAGAATCACAAGCGCGGAAGGTATACCTGGAAGTCAGGCGGAAAATTCTCACTAACCAATTGCCATCAGGAATCCGTCTCAAAGAAGATCACTGGGCTACTCAGATTGGCGTTAGCCGGATAGCAGTACGCGAAGCCTTAACGCGCTTATCTGGTGAAGGGCTTGTCATTGACGGCGAGAAAGGAGGCTACTTTGTAACTGAACTTAAACCTTCAGACGTTCGTGAAGTCAGGGAGCTTCGTGAAATTTTGGAGCTTGGAGCCGTACGCCTTGCCATCAAAAAGATGACCAAGGCTAATTTGGATACTCTTGAAAAAATTTGCAACGATTTTAGCTCAATGATTTCGAACGGCTACTTCGCTGGGGCCTGCGAAGCAGATATCAAATTTCATG
>JBBSPT010000368.1:0-3408 GCA_038258515.1 Chitinophagales bacterium
ATGGCATACGTTACCGAACTGGTCGCCGGCAATCTGGATTTCAATATGCCGCGGTTCTTCAACAAATTTTTCAAGATAGATTCCATCATTCTTGAATGATGCTGCTGCCTCAGCCTTCGCATTATTGAAAGCCCTTTCCAACTCTTTTTCCTCCCATACTACACGCATTCCCTTTCCACCCCCACCTGCCGTTGCCTTGAGGATAACGGGGTAGCCGACTTTCTTCGCCTGTCCTTTCGCTGAGCTGATATCCTTTAACAATCCCTCTCCTCCCGGAACCACTGGAACGCCAGCTTTGATCATCGTCTCTTTTGCATTGATTTTATCGCCCATCCCGTTGATCATTTCGGGCCGGGGACCAATGAATTTAATATTGTGGTCGCTGCAAATTTGAGCAAACTTGGCGTTTTCTGCCAGGAACCCATATCCCGGGTGAATAGCATCAGAGTTTGTTATTTCAACAGCAGCCATAATATGGGGCATGTTAAGATAACTGTCGGCGCCGGCTGGCCTGCCAATGCAGACCGCCTCATCTGCGAACTTCACATGGAGGCTATCTTTGTCTGCGGTAGAATAAACTGCTACCGTTTTAATACCCATTTCCTTACAAGTACGTATGATTCGTAACGCAATCTCTCCCCTGTTTGCAATCAATATTTTTTTGAACATTTCTTTATCATGATGATTGGCCTGTTGACTGTAAGCACTGAGTCAGGCTGTTTGGAAACATGTTGCTATCAAAGATTCAGAATATACATAAGACGGAAAAAATACTTAGAAATTCCCATAGACAACTGATGAATTGCCGTTTGACTAATTTGAAGTCTCCACAAGAAACAACGGCTGATCAAACTCAACCGGCGAAGCATCTTCTACCAAAACCTTCACCACCTTGCCGGTTACTTCACTCTCTATTTCATTGAAGAGTTTCATCGCTTCAATAATGCAGACAACCTGGCCAGGCGTTATCTCGTCACCGACGCTTACAAACAATGGTTTGTCAGGACCCGCCTGCCTGTAAAAAGTACCTATCATAGGACTTTTAACCGTCACAGTATTTTCTGATTTAGCGGACGATTTCTCCCCGCCAACTGTTTCAGTTGGTGAAATTGATGGGAATGCCGGCTGGAGCATGCCTGGTTGGGGACCAGAAGGAGATTGCTGTTGCTGTAACAGTGGAGCGAATTGTTGGGTTGGATCCTGTTTCTGTTTTATTGTTATCTTAAAATCATCCTGTTGAATTTTAAGTTCTCCAATATTGCTCTTGTTTACCAGTTTTACAAGCTCCTGGATCTGTTTGATATCCATATAGGCAAATTAAATTTATTGTCTGGAAAGTAAAGCTAAGATATGGAATGATTTTACAAAACTGATTTATTAAAAAATAAAAAAATGCGCCGGAAAAACGATAAAAACTTAGAAATCCGGGCATTTTTTATTAAAACAGGGGGTATTTTTTCAAAAACAGCTCAAATGCAAAATGTCATTCTTTCACTCTTTCCACATATTCTCCGCTCTTGGTATTGATTCTTATAAGTTCTCCTTCATTTACAAATAATGGAACGTTAACAGTGGCCCCGGTTTCTACAGTAGCAGGCTTCAATGTTCGTGTAGCAGTGTCGCCCTTTACACCGGGTTCGCTGTAAGTTACCCTTACAACAATTTTGTCCGGCAACTCCACTCCCATCGGTTGATCTGTTTCGCCGTTCACTAATACAGAAACTTCCTGCCCGTCTTTAAGAAATTGCGGGGCATCAACCATTTCGGGAGCCACCGAAATTTGCTCATAGGTTGTAGTATCCATGAAAGTAAATCCGGTATCATCTTTATATAAAAATTGAAAGGGCTTTTTTTCAACCCTTACAGGAAAAATCGTTTCACCGCTGTTCCATGTCTGCTCAATCGTCCTGGCATTATCCACTCCCTTCAGTTTCGCCCAAACTTTTGCAGCCGCACGGGCGGTTTTGTTTTGCCCAAATTCAATAACTGTATAGAGGTTGCCGTCAATTTTTAATATCAGGCCTGTCCTCATATCCGATGTAGTTGCCATAATCTTTTTTTAAGGCCGTGAAGGTATAAAAAAGCATTCAAAATTAGTGACGGATTCAAAGTACGGGGAGCGCTGGGTTTCGTTCCCTTAGTTTTACTTCATCGAATATTCAATGATTTTAGAGAAGCATTTACATCTCATTAACGTTCATCGTTGTTACTTTGCTAACTTTAATAAAACATCAAGAATTGAAAAAATTATTCTCCCTGTTTCTATGCGTAACTTTTTTCGCAACCGGATTTGCACAGGACAAAAGCGATCAGCCTGTTTACCTGAGATTTCCGGTCATTCCACAATTTACTGTTTATAAGGCGCCTGACAGCACCGCTTTTTCCAGGGAAAATTTACAAAAAAAGAGGCCAGTCATGTTTATGGTATTCAGTCCTGACTGTGGCCATTGCCAACACGAAACCGAAGCCATCCTTGCCAACATAAAAGACTTTAAAAACACGCAGATTGTAATGGTAACTTATCTACCATTCGAAGAGATGATGATATTTTACAAAAATTACCATCTTTCAAAATATCCACAGATCACTGTGGCCCGTGATACAAAATTTTTCTTCCCTGTATTTTATAAAGTTCAAAATCTCCCTGCAATTTTTATTTATGACAAAAAAGGAGATTTTAAAAAGGGCTTCGAAGGATCGGTGAAAATAGATTCGCTGGTTGCTGAGCTGTAGTCTCCTTTCGTTCATCACTGATTCCCCTCACCATTGCTTATTTGCGTACAGAAAATTCTATTTTGATCCATTACCTTTGGCACATAACAATCTTT
The DNA here is from genome assembly GCA_038258515.1 of Chitinophagales bacterium. GTDB lineage: Bacteria > Bacteroidota > Bacteroidia > Chitinophagales > Chitinophagaceae > Ginsengibacter. The sequence goes on from JBBSPT010000368.1 coordinate 2,829, forward strand.
TGAAAAAATAAATATTTGAAAATGAAAGTAACCGTAGTAGGCGCAGGTGCAGTAGGAGCCACTTCTGCTGATAATATTGCCAGGAAAGAACTTTGTGAAGAGCTGATATTGCTCGACATCAAGGAAGGAATATCCGAAGGAAAGGCGATGGATTTTATGCAAAGCGCAGCATTGCTTGGAAGCGACACGAAGATCATTGGATCAACGAACGACTATAAAAAAACTGCCGGAAGTAATGTAGTTGTCATCACTTCAGGGATTCCGAGGAAACCGGGAATGACGAGAGAAGAATTAATTGGCATCAATGCAGGAATTGTAAAAGAGGTTACTGCTAACATCCTTCAGCATTCTCCGGATGCCATTATAATTGTGGTCAGCAATCCGATGGATACCATGAATTATCTGGCATTAAAATCAAGCGGTCTTCCTAAAGAAAGAATTATTGGTATGGGCGGAGCCTTAGACAGCAGCCGTTTCAAATATTTTTTATCCACTGCGATGGGTTGCTCGGCCCAGGATCTACAGGCGGTTGTAATTGGTGGTCACGGTGATACGACAATGATTCCCCTTACAAGATTGG
>JBBSPT010000369.1:0-3407 GCA_038258515.1 Chitinophagales bacterium
CATTATTATAAAGAAAAGAACTGTCGAAATTCAACATCCACTTGGTATAGGCTTTCACGTGAATAAATCTGCCGGTGTAGTTTTCAGGTATTCCAAACTGGCCAATGGAAGTTGCCTTTAATATGGGCCCCAAACTGTGTTGTAATACATTTCCTTTGTCGTCGGTCCAGTCCACATAGAGGGTCTTGCTTCCCGATCCGGGATAGATTCCTTCCATCAGGTAAGCCTTAAACCAGATTGTATCTCCGGGAGAGTAAGAAGCTTTGTCGAAGTGAAGATAGGTGCGTTCGAGGGCATAGTTGTTCGCATATTTTTCAATTGCAGCATCTATGTTTTGGCCATGAACATTGGTACACAGCGAAAGGGAACTAAAAAGAAAAATTATCAAAACTTTCATGGGCAAGATCACAATTTCATTTATTATAAAAGTATAAAACTTTCAAATCAAAAATTCCGGTAAACTTTGGGGGCAGGTTTAATTGTTGGTTAAAATAGCTGTGGCCCCGCGTTTTCAAATAAGAAAACAAGCCGGAAAGGCTGTTAATTTGTTCCAAAAAATAAAAATAAAATGGTTTGATATAAAGTCAATTATTTTGTTAGTTTTATATTTCTTAAATAAAAAAAATTTATGGCAAGGGCTATTAGAAAAACAGAAGTTGCTGGTAAGCTTAAAACATTAAAAGAGCAATTAGCGGAGTACAAGGACGAACTCAAAACCGTACATCCTACCTTTAAGATTTCGAAAAAAGGTAAAAGACTTGCCAACATAAATGCAACGATTACGAAGCTCGAGAGAGAGATTGAGGAATTGAAGAAGCGATAAAATATAGTTGTACCATAGTTTTCAGCTCCATTGCATTGGCAGCATGAAAACTTCACAAACCAAACTTTTCCTTCTTATTTAATGGCACAACAAACTCCGATAGCTGCACAGTTCATCAACCCAATCCATTTGTCCAAATGACAGAATTCAAATGCCAGGATAAATTAATTGTACAAAATCATTGCATAGATTTGCGCACTTAACATCAACGTTTCAATGAGTTTCGTAAAGGTTACCGAGCAATCTTCTTCTCACAGGCATCTTGAAAAAATGACGATTGCAGAGATTCTGTCAGGAATAAACAATGAAGACAAAACGGTGGCTTATGCGGTGGAAAAAGCTCTTCCGCAAATTGAAAAACTCACTGATGCCGTTGCAGATAAAATGCTCGCCGGAGGAAGACTTTTCTATATAGGCGCCGGAACCAGCGGAAGGCTGGGGATACTCGATGCAAGTGAATGTCCACCCACCTATGGTGTTTCCCCTGAATTGGTGACAGGCATCATTGCCGGTGGGAAGAAGGCAATTACCAATGCGGTGGAATTTGCAGAAGATGATACAAAACTGGGATGGAAGGATTTAAAAAAGCATTCAATCTCCAACAGGGATGTTGTAATCGGAATTGCATCGAGCGGAACTACACCTTACGTCATCGGAGCATTAAAATCATGCAGAAAAAAAGGGATTGTTACCGGAAGTATATCCTGCAACCCGGATTCTCCACTGAGCGGGTGCGCAGATTTTCCGGTAGAGGTGGTTGTAGGTCCCGAATTTATAACGGGGAGCACACGCATGAAAAGTGGCACAGCTCAAAAGATGGTACTGAATATGATTTCCACTACTGTAATGGTACAGCTTGGAAGGGTGGAAGATAACAAAATGGTTCACATGCAGCTTAGCAATTCCAAGCTAATCAAACGGGGCGTACACATGGTGATGGAGAAAACCGGCATAACCGACAAAGCGGTTGCTAAGGAGTTGCTCCAGAAATATGGTGGTGTAAAAAAGGCCATAGAGAAATATTCTTAGCGCTTGCAGTTCATCCAGGATTTCCATAGATTTATAGCGCATTTTAAGACACCGAAAAACTTGCGCTATGAATACTAAATTGCCACTCTTTGTAATCTTTACTATTGTCGTTTCTCAAACATTTTCGCAGGATACCCGGTTGTTCGCGATTACCGGGCAAACCAGCAAAAATTTGAACTGGACTGATATCAGGCGGATGGATATTGTTTCTGGCACAATGCAATCTGTATTGTATGAAAATGGAAAAACAAAATTTTCATTTGTCAATGCAGAAACAGGTAAGTCAGTAGAAAAAATAAAGTATTCTGCATCCGCAGCAAAGCTTCAACAAACCGTACCTAACTCTATTTCCAGTAGTATTGTTTTGAAAGACATTTCGCCTACAACGCTTATGAGCGCTGCGGTGGCCTACGATAAGCGCCACGAAAGATTATTTTTTTCAACAATGACAACGGGTCAACTGGTCTGGATGGATGCTCTTCCAAAAAATAATGAAATAACATTTTATACGCTTGAGCAACCATTGGTTTACAATGATAATTTCGGCAACGAATCTCTAAATGTAACCCGGATGACGATAGGGGCAGACGGCCAGGGTTATGCTCTTACCAATGATGGCACTCACCTGGTTCGCTTTAATACAGGAAGTCAAGTGGTGATCACCGACCTTGGGAGTCTTTCAGATGCAGAAAATAATAAGGGGATTTCAATCCATGACCAGGTTAGTAGCTGGGGCGGAGATATCGTTGCAGATGCGTTTGACAGGCTTTATCTGCTCACAGCGTCGCGGAATATTTTCAAAATTGATATCAAAACCAAGATTGCAACTTATATGGGAGCAGTGCAAAATTTATCGCCTGCTTACACGCTCAATGGCGCCGCCGTCGTTGACAACAATAGCGTTGTGATCAGCAGCGCCAATACTTTCGAAGGCTTTTACAAAGTGAACATGAATGATTTTTCGTCGGAGAAATTATCGCCGGAAGGACAGGTTTTCAATGCGTCGGACCTTGCGAGCTCCAACCTGCTTTTTGAAAATGAAAAACAAAAAAATTCTGAAGCCTCGTCGCTGTTTAGTAATGAAATAGTCAGGAGTAAATACATTTCATTGTATCCAAATCCAGTGAGTAGCGGGAGGGTCATTATTGATTTTGACGAGAATCCTGAAGGACGGTACAAAATTGATTTGACAGATCTGCAGGGCCGGATGATTTCATCCAAAATAGTTTTCGTAAAAAATGTGAGGCAATTAGAAAATTTTCATTTATCTAAAAGGCAAGTCGGTGGCGTTTATTTTATGAAGATTAGTGACGAAACGGGCAAATCTGTTTTTTCAGACAAACTCATTGTTGAATAACATACAACAGGAAGACTTCCCACTTCCTCAAATAGGGTGCAAGATTTTCTTAAGATTTTTTTGAGAAACCGATGTCGGGATATGCACGCAGATTAAATAGTTTTGCACAAAATCGCTGATCTAAATTTATCATACAACTTGCAGAATATTGAACCATACGATAATTGGCAGTACATCTACTCAGCTGAGGAGGATGAG
>JBBSPT010000370.1:0-3392 GCA_038258515.1 Chitinophagales bacterium
AGCAATCTCATCTTCGGCCTGCACGTGCATGTGGGAATGGCGAATCGTGAGATGGCAATTCATATTGCAAATTCCGCGAGATATTTTCTACCTCATATTTATGCCCTCAGTACAAACTCTCCATTCTGGGAAGGAAGAAAAACAGGATACAAATCTTTCCGCACGAAGGTGTTTGATAAATTTCCACGCACAGGTATACCGGATTATTTTGAAAGTATAGAATCTTATGACAATTATGTAAAACTGCTGATCAAGACAAACTGCATAGACAATGGCAAGAAAATTTGGTGGGACCTCAGGGTGCATCCGTTTTTCAATACTGTCGAGTTCAGGATTTGCGATGTGCCCATGACGGTGCAGGAGACCATTACCATTGCTGCCCTCTTCCAGGGTATTTGCGCAAAGCTCTATAAATTAAGAACCGAAAATCTCAACTTTATCACTTATCCCCGGGCTCTTATAACAGAAAACAAATGGCGGGCAGGTCGTTACGGCATCGAGGGGAAACTTATCGATTTTGGGAAAGAAACTGAAGTAAATACCAGGGTGCTTATTTACGAACTACTCGATTTTATCAATGATGTGACAGGCCCGCTGGGAATAAAAAACGCCGTGGGCAATGTGCATCGCATGCTGGAATCAGGCACCGGCGCAGACAGGCAGTTGAAAGTTTTTGAAGAGACTAACAGTCTCCCGGCTGTTGTTGACTACATCCACTCCCAATTCCTGGAAGGACTGTAAAGAGATTTTTAAGACGCTATTGGTCGTGTAGAAAAAAAATTGTTTTTTGCAGAAAACTTGAAAGCCTTCCTATGAAAAGACTTACTTTTTTCATCTTCTTCTCCCTCCTTTTGCTTCCTGCAATAAGCCAGAGACTGGCAATGGTAACGATCGACAATCGCGGCAATGCGGACATGATATCTTTCTTAATTGATGAAACAGTCTTGCTGAATATTACCAAAGACGGATACATAAAAGATTGGGGAATAGAAAATACTACAATCAGGAATAACATTTATCCCGGTCGTTTGGACAAATACATGGGCAAGGAAGAGTTCTATCCTCCTTCTGAAAATGAAGCCTACCGCGGGAAGGTGAAATATATTGGCAGGACTTTAATCAGCTATTATACTGCCAGCGATGGGGAAGCATTAAAAGGAAAAGTGAAAACTGTCGGCAATAGTTTTTTCAACTATTATACCGACTATGACGATGCGGCCTTTAAGGGAAACTTAAAAACTGCGGGATCAACCAACTTCACATACTACAGCTCTTTCGACAATCAAAGTTATAAGGGGAAGATAAAAGCCGTTGGAGGCGTTACTCTTCAATACTATGGTACCATTGACGACAAAGCGTTCCAGGGAAAAATTAAAAACATTGACAGGAACACTTATACTTATTATTCTTCCTATGACCGGCGGGAATACCAGGGGATGAGGAAAACCGGTTCGCAGTCTGTTGCGAGCGGAGGCATAAAATTCTTTATAATGAATTTTTAGGAGGACCCTGCACCTCAGACGTTGATCACTAAGAAAACCCAGCTGAAAAATTCGTTTAGAAACATGAACCTTACACGAAGAAAATCTATTACAGTTTATACCAAAATATAGAAAAATTTATTCCTTTAAACTTTTGAGATACCGAATACTTTGAGGCACGTGTTCCATCTCCCGCTCGCTTTCATCCTCAATAAAATAATGTTTGATTCCTGCCTTCTTCGCCTCTTTTAGAATTGCTGGAATGTTAAGTTCTCCTGTGCCAAGGGGTACATCATTTTCTGCCGAAGTTCCGCCGGTAAGATTTTTCACCGTGCCTTTCCTCATATCTTTCAGGTGCATAAGTTTCCAGCGTTTGCCATATTTCTGCAATAAAGTCACAGGGTCTCCCCCACCAAATTGAATCCAGAAAATATCCATCTCGAAAGAAACGTATTGAGGATTTGTATTTTGAATAAGATAGTCAAGCAAGGTCTCATCTTTGTAGGGCTGAAACTCATAACCATGTGCATGATAGCAAAGAGTGATACCACTGTCGCTTAAAATCTTTCCTGCATCGTTGAAAACTTCCACAGCTTTCTTTGCATCTTCCAAAGTGAATACGCCATCTTCATGAGGAATCCATGCACACATCACGTAATCTGCTCCAAGAGCTTTTGCCTTGCGGGCAACAGATTCGGGATAGCGGTTCAATTCATTGAAATCAGCGCCAGTCGCAGGTATACTGATTCCACGTTCGTCACACAATTTCTTAAACTCTTCCGGGGATAACTTTCCGGGACCTCCTTCAATTTCAGTAAAGCCCATCATCCGGATGGTATCTAATGTCTTTGCCGCATCAATTGGAAAACTTTTTCTAAAAGTGTATGCCTCCACTCCAAGTGGAAAGGTGTATAGGGGTTTGCCATTTTGGGAATAACTGCTGCTCACGAAACAGAGTAAACTCACCATTAACGAAAGGAACCAAAACGATTTTTTCATACTTTTTTTTATGTTCAAGATAACATAAAAGCATGTAACCCCGGCACAGTTGACGATAGAATTTACATCAACTTCAGTGAAACATTTTTTGACCGACACTGTTTTTGAATTTGATTTTTCCCGCTTTAAAGAATTCAGTTTGAACCATTTGTTTTAACATTATGTTAAAAAATTGAATACCTTTAAAACCTACTGTTTTAATAACCAAATAACAACTCGACTATGAAAGAAAAATTACAAAGGGGGTCTCCTCCTTTCTTTGGCAAACTGCTTTTTTCACTTTTTCTATTATTTCTTTTTTCGGCTTCATCCTATTCCCAAAATGTCTCTGGGATAGTGCTGGACGAAACCAACGCTCCGGTCGTTGGCGTGACGGTGCAGGTGAAAAATACTAACCGGGCAACAGTCACAAACAACGTAGGAAGATTTGAAATTAACGCTGCTAAAAATGATGTGCTGGTTTTCAGTTATGTCGGCTTTACAGCAAAGGAAGAGAACGTGGGAGAAAAGAATTCGCTCCGCGTACAACTGCAACGCACCGCTCAAAACCTGAGTGAAGTGGTAGTTACGGCTTTGGGTATTGCAAAACAAAAACGTGGCCTGGGCTATGCCGCCACCAATGTGAACCCGGATGAACTTTCGGTAAACCGCACCCCTAACGTCATGAATTCTTTGCAAGGCAAAGTAGCGGGTGTAAACATAACCAGCTTAGGTACCGGACCGGGAGGAACTTCGAAGATCCGTATCCGTGGACAGTCGTCCATTTCAGGGGATAATAATCCCCTTATCGTTATCAATGGTGTGCCGGTTGACAATACCAGCTTCAGTGGAAGCACAAATGGAGTTTCCGGAGGTGGAGTGTACTCTGATGGTGGCGACGGGCTGTCGAGCATCAATCCTGATGACATAGAA
>JBBSPT010000371.1:0-3381 GCA_038258515.1 Chitinophagales bacterium
AATTATGCCATAGAACAAATGGGAAAAATCACCGGGGCAGACGAGGCCGTCTTCAACACCGACATAGAAATGTTCAGGCCTGAAAATATCAAACCGTTCGATGCCCTCCGTTTTCTAAATACAGTCGGAGTGCTTTTTGACGATCCTGCGTTGCGAAAATCATTGCTCGATTATATTGCCGGAGGTAATGGATTCATTGGCATTCACGATGCTATCGCAACTTTTGTTCAGTATCCTGTGTATGATCAATGGCCTGCCTTCGGCGAGATGCTCGGAGGTACGGAAAACGGCGGTCATCCATGGGATGGTGAGCTAATGACCGTTAGGGTAGAGGATAAAAAAAGCCCTTTGACAAACATGTTCGCGGGAAAAACATTCCAAATTAAAGACCAGGCATTTCAGTTGCAGGAGCCTGTAATCCGCGATGACTTGCATATATTATTAAGCATCGATGTGGAGAAAACAGGTTTAAATCCCAAACGTCACATTTTGCCCGTCCGGCAAAAGGATCTTGATTTCCCGGTAAGCTGGATTCGATCCTATGGCAGAGGGCGTGTGTTTTATACCGGGCTGGGACACAGTGCACCGATATTCTGGAACCCTGTTTTATTGAAACACATTCTTTCCGGAATTCAGTTTGCGCTGGGTGATCTCAAGGCCGATACTACGCCGACTCCGCAGCCGGTTGAGAAGAAGTAGACTTCATATTGAAATCAGTGCACAGGTTTATTATATTGCTAACCTGCGTTTCGTCAGATAAAACTGAAGATGATAATTGTTTACGTCGAAATCTGTGTCAGTTGTTCTTATCTCTTCGTCAGTTTGTATCTCAAATGTGTTGTCAGGTTTGCAGATATTACTTCTGCAATTTCAATATCATATTTTTCTTTTGCAATGCCATCAAAAAGGCGGATACCAGTTCCTAAAAAAACAGGTGCGATGTGAATGAAAAATTCATCCACAAGGCCGGCGTTGAGAAATTGTTGAATGGTGTCTGCACCACCTTGTATTCTTATGTCCTTTCCCTGGGCTGATCGTCTTTCTTTTTTCAGCGCACGATCTATTCCGTCATTAATGAAGCGAAAGGTCGTTGTTCCCTTTTGAATCCAGGGCTCCCGTTTTTCGTGTGTCAGCACATAAACATCTGCTTTGTATAAATCTTCCGGCCAACTTACTTCACCTTCCTCAAACATACGCTTCCCCATAATGAATGCACCTGTTCTTGCAATTGTTTCTCTAATGTATTTACCATCAGCTCCATCTTCTTTGCCTCCTTCCACTCCTAAGTATTTCCAAAAAGATTTTTGTTTAAACATCCAGTTATGAATTTTTGCGGAAACACCGCCCATAGGGTTGGCCGGACTTCTGTTATCACCAGCGAAAAAGCCATCAAGTGAAATCCCGCTGTCAAAGAAAATTTTGCTCACAATTATTATTTATTTGTCTGTTGATTTGATTGTTGGGTCCGGCTGCCTGATTTCCGCTAACGTTAACGACTTGCTTCCGGGCTGAAATTTATTGCTTGTGCAGCCCTGAACCGCAGCCAATTGAAAAACTCATGATGAAGTTAATAACTAAACGGTGAAATTGAATTCATTGCAAAACAAAGAATGTTTTGAAGAAGAGATCATTCTGTCAGATGAATGCCAGTTGTAAGCGTTGTCTGCAAAAATTTTAAATTTGTGATAGAAACCTATCTTTCAACCAGGAAGCCGCATTGAGTGCCGGTGTTCCGCACTTCGAAATCTATGAACAAACCTTTGCATCAATTTTTCACAGAAGATCATCACCGCATTGACAGATTGTTGAATAAGGCTACTGAGAAAGAGAATGAAATTGACCTGGATTACTATCATCAATTTCGAAAGGGATTGTTGCGACATATAAAGATGGAAGAGAAGACTCTCTTTCCGGCGGCAAAGAAAGTGAACGATGCATTGATGCAGAAGCTAATTCCCAGGTATCGTCTCGAACATGGCGCACTGACTGCGCTTATGGTGCCTCCGCCTGTTTCCTCATTGATAAAAGTGATCAGGTATGTTTTAGAAAAACATGATTTGGCTGAAGAGGAGCCGGGTGGTTTGTACGATGTTTGTGAAGCCTTGACGCATGGTCAAACGCAACAACTTTTAAATGAATTGGCAGCGGTAAAAGAAGTTCCTGTTCATCCTACTAACCCGGCTCCCATTGCCATAGAGTCGGCGAGGCGGGCATTGGAGAGAGCTGGTTACGACTTTGATGAAATTAGTAAAGTCGAAAAATAATCATCTAATAGTGAGCGTTAGCAAGCTGGCCTGGAAGACTCGCCAGTCCAAATGAAGGGAAGTAAGAAATTAAAAAACACAAAAAGGATTTTTCTCCTAAGTGGCGATTATTCTTTCGTCTTGATAACTCTCACTTTCCATTCTTCAGGACCTTTTTGAATGTATTCCCATCTGAAAGGTTCCTTGCTTTCTGCTTCCATTTGATAATACAGAGGCTTGGGATCATGGTCGTTGATGAACTCAAACGCTTCCCCGGCCTTTATTTCGGCGAAGGCTTTATAAAACATTTCATGCCGTTCCGCCGGCGGAAAGGGACGCAGGTCATATTCGTTCACCACGGCAAAACCGTCATTGCCCAAACCGCTTTTCTCTTTCTTCGTGATGTGCACAACGTATTCTTGCGGTTCCTGCTTTTTGTAGTTCCAGGAATGTTTGCCCTCAAATTTCTGCACAAAAATGCCGTGAATTTCCTTTGGATCTTCTGCCGCGATAATTTCCATTGTTTCTCCTTGCTCCATCATACCATAGCGGTGGAACACAATTTGTTTCCATTCTTTTTTATCTGCTTTCCTCAGATCAAGCAAAGTGGATATATCAGTGAACTCCCGCCCCTGTGAATTGTCTGTGCGGGTAACTCTCACCTTCCATTCTCTTCCGCCACGATGCAGATATTCCCATCCAACTACATCGCCATAAATGGAGCGAAACTCATAATAAAGTGGAATAGGATCATGATCATTGATGAAGACAAAGCTTTCATCGACGGGCAATTCTTTGAAGAGCAGAATTAATTTTTTATGCCGTTCGATCGGAACAAGTAACCGCATATCAAGTTCTTCTGTGTGTGTGCTATTTTCCATAGTTTTTAATTTAGCGTGTAATAATATTTCTTGTGCCCGGATGAGCATTGCTTCTGTTTGGTGATCCCGGCAATGTTATTTGTTTAAAATGAAAGAGGTTTGCTATTATGGAAATTTCCTGTGGTAGCCGGTAATTACTTTTTATTGTGCCGTTGACGACCGGCGCACATTCAATGACAGCATGACAAGTGATTCAATATATTTGTGAAAACGATTACAATGAAAATTTCAAGCCGCATGTTACTGGCGATGATGGC
>JBBSPT010000372.1:0-3373 GCA_038258515.1 Chitinophagales bacterium
GCCAAAGAACTTCATATGCAGGCGATTTACGAGCTTGTGGGCGATAAGCTTAGCGAAGTCATGAATTCATTGGATATTGATATTCGCTTGTTTCTGCCGGAACAGAATCTTGTTGCCTATCCTTATGTAAGAGACCAGGGAAAAGTAATATCCGTTCCAACGTCTGAACTGCGAGGTATGTCCAAACATGTTTATGAAACGGGACAGACCCTCATCATCAATGAAAACCTGGAAGAAAAGATGGTCGAGTTTGGTTCATTTACCATTCCCGGCACATCAATGGAAAAATCCTTTTTGGCAGTGCCGATTATGGTCGGCTCTACCGTGATGGGCATGGTGTGTATATCCAATTATGAAAGGGAAAATGCATTCAGCAATGCCGAAGTGCGTTTGTTGCAAACTGTTGTTGCCGCAATGAGTGTAGCCCTCGAGAATGCAAGATTGTTTGACGAAACCAATCGTCTCCTGAAAGAAACGGAACAAAAAACTGCAGAGTTGGGTGTCATCAATAGTATACAGGATGGGCTTGTAAGGGAAATGAATGTACGTTCAATTTATGATTTTGTCGGACACAGGATTTGCCAAATATTCGATACACAGACTGTGGTGATTCGCACATTCAATATCAAGACCGGCAATGAAGAATGGCAGTTCGCTATTGAACGCGGGCAAAAAATCGAGAGCGATCCACGGCCAATAATTTGGGCGAACAAGCAAATAATCGAGACGAAAAAGGCCTTACTGATCAATGAGAATTACATGGATTTTTCTTTGAAGCATGGCGGATCCGGTGTTAGTAAGGGATTACCTCCGAAGTCAGCCTTGTTTGTTCCGATAATAGTTGGAGAGGTAGTACGAGGGTCAGTCAGTCTTCAGAATGTAGAAAAGGAAAATGCGTTTAGCACTTCTGATTTGAGATTATTAACAACTGTTACAAACAGCATGAGCGTGGCATTGGAAAATGCAAGGCTATTTGATGAAACAACGCACCTGCTGGCCGATGCCAAACAGCGGGCTTCCGAATTAAGCACAGTCAATAGTATCAGTAAGGCTTTAGCATCTAAGCTAAATATCAATGAACTGATCATGTTAGTTGGCGATCAGTTAAAAGATCTTTTCAAAGCCAATATTGTTTACATAGCATTGCTGGATCCCAAAACCAATATCATCAGTTTTCCTTATCAGCATGGAGACGATATGGCACCGATGAAGTTAGGAGAAGGACTGACGTCAAAAATCATTCATTCGGGTGAACCGCTGCTGTTAAATAAGGACGTAACAGAACTTTCGGACAAGCTTGGCTTGAAAGCGGTTGGCATCCCTGCTGCCTCTTATCTGGGTGTGCCCATCCCGGTAGGCGATGAAATTATCGGTGTGTTAAGCGTGCAAAGTACCGAGCAGCATAACAGGTTCAATGAAAATGACCAACGATTGCTTTTTACTATAGCGGCATCAGTCGGCGTGGCCCTCCGCAATGCACAACTGTTCAATGAAGTGCAGCAATCGAAAAGTGAGGCCGAGGCAGCGACGAAAAATGCGGAGAGGGCGAACGAAGCCAAAAGCGCCTTTCTTTCGACAGTGAGTCATGAATTGAGAACACCACTCACCTCCGTATTGGGATTTGCAAAGATCATTCGCAAACGATTAGAAGAAAAAATATTTCCTGAGGTAAATACGGGCAACCCTAAAACTTCAAGAACGATGAACCAGGTTTCTGAAAATTTGAATGTCGTTATTTCTGAAGGAGAAAGACTGACACATTTAATAAATGATGTGCTCGATCTTGCAAAAATTGAGGCTGGGAAGATGGAATGGAATCTTGATACAGTGTCCATGCCGGAAGTTGCCGAACGGGCGATTGCAGCTACTACTTCCATATTTGAACAAAAAAATATCAGGTTAAAAAAAGAGATTGGAAAAAATCTGCCGGCTATCTCCGGAGACCAGGATAAACTGATACAGGTCATGATCAATCTTTTTTCCAATGCCGTTAAATTTACGGATGAAGGATCAGTGACCTGCAAAATTTTTCTGCAGAATGATGAATTGATTGTTAGCATTCGTGATACCGGGATAGGAATTGCAAGCCAGGACTTCCACGCGGTGTTTGAGCAATTCAAGCAGGTGGGAGGAGATACCTTAACCGATAAACCGAAGGGTACGGGCCTGGGATTGCCGATTTGCAAAGAGATCATAGAACATCACGGAGGCAGGATTTGGTTAGAGAGTGAGGTGAGTGAAGGGAGTAATTTTTCTTTTGCTTTGCCAATCATGGGAGTCGATTCTCAGGCATCACCGAAGCCGCTGAATCTTGATGCTCTTGTGTTGCAGTTAAAACAGCAAATGTCAAGATCTGAGTTTAGCAACATTAAGAAGAACGCGACAATATTGGTGGTAGATGACGACGATGCCATTCGCTCCCTGTTAGACCAGGAACTCACTGAGGCCGGATATTTTATCGACCAGGCAGCGAATGGCAAAGAGGCCTTGGAATGTGTGAGAAGAAACAGGCCTGACTTAATTATACTTGATGTAATGATGCCGGAGATGAATGGCTTTGACGTAGCGGCAATTTTAAAAAATGATCCGCAGACCATGGATATTCCTATCATCATTTTATCTATCGTGCAGGATAAAGCAAGAGGATTTAGAATTGGTGTTGACCGTTATTTAACCAAGCCGATTGATACTGTCAATCTCTTTGAAGAAGTAGGCAATTTGTTGGAACAAGGCAAGTCGAAGAAGAAAGTGATGGTGGTGGACGAAGACACTGCTGCTGTAAAGCTTCTGATGGAAGTGCTTCAGCAGAAAGGATACCATGTAGTGGAGTCCGATGGAAAAGAATTGGTGGAGAAGGCTATTTCTACCAAGCCTGACATTATCATTTTGAATTCGATGCTTTCAGATAAGCAATCGATTGTGCAGTCGCTGCGTTTTGAGAAAGGCTTGGAGAATGTCTTATTTCTAATTTATCAATAAACCGAATTAAAGCTAAAAATAAAAAACAGTATACAGCATGGAGCAAAAAATATTGATCGTAGATGACGAGCCACATATCCGCATGTTAATAGAACAAACATTGGAGGAACTTGAAGACGAAGAAGTAAATTTCTTTACTGCGGAAAATGGTGAAGAAGCGTTAAAAATAATCCGGGACGAAAACCCGCGACTGGTTTTCCTGGATGTGATGATGCCAAAAATGAATGGCATGGAAGTTTGCCGCAGGGTAAAAAAGGAATTAATGCTACAAGATGTTTTCATCATTCTACTCACCGCAAAAGGGCAGGAGCTTGACAGGCAAAAAGGACTGGAAGTTGGCGCAGATCTTTACATGACAAAGCCGTTTGATCCCGAAATGATCTTGTCCAAAGCA
>JBBSPT010000373.1:0-3367 GCA_038258515.1 Chitinophagales bacterium
GCGTGAAAGGACTAGAGTATGTAGATAAGGTTGTTGAAATTGATCAATCTCCCATCGGGAGAACTCCAAGAAGTAACCCGGCAACATACTGCGGATTTTTTACGGATATCCGCACGTTGTTTGGTGAAGTTCCTGAAGCAAAAATAAGGGGCTATAAACCCGGACGTTTTTCATTTAATGTAAAAAGTGGGAGATGCGATGTCTGCGAAGGAGCGGGCATGCGGGTTATCGAAATGAATTTTTTACCCGCCGTTTATGTTCATTGTGAAAAGTGCAATGGAAAAAGATACAACCGAGAAACACTTGAAATCAGGTATAAGGGAAAATCGATCAGCGATGTGCTTGAAATGACCGTCGATGAAGCTGTGGAATTTTTTCAAAACGTTCCTTACATCTATAGGAAAATAAAGGTTCTCCAGGAGGTTGGCCTTGGCTACATTACTCTTGGCCAGAGTGCTGTTACACTGAGTGGTGGAGAAGCTCAGCGGGTAAAACTCTCGACTGAACTAAGCAAAAGAGATACAGGAAAAACCTTTTATATTCTTGACGAACCGACTACCGGATTACACTTCCAGGATATTCAGCACCTCGCAGATGTGTTGAATAAACTTGTTGACCGGGGAAACACCGTATTGGTTATCGAGCACAATATGGATATCATTAAAATCGCGGATCATATTATCGATCTCGGGCCGGAGGGCGGCGATAGCGGGGGCTACATTTTATTTGAAGGAACGCCGGAAAAACTTGCGGAAAATAAAACCAGTTTCACAGCGGGATTTTTAAAAGAAGAACTGGTCAGCTTCGCTAAAATAAAAAACGGCAAAGCATAATAACAAAGTTAAAAGATTGTGGTTTCAGGGGTTTACGTTGCATATGAATAAGCATCGTTTACCAGGGTTAACTTTTATTATATACTTCACCGTTGTATCAAAGGCGCAACATTTATTTGTTGATCTAAAATCTTGCAGGGCATTTCATGCGACTTGCAACATTCCTGCTATAACTATCATCATAAATTGAACCAATCCTCACTCCGAATTTCAAAAAGAAAGTGAAATATGAATCATTCATATTAGGATTGCCACGCTGCACGTCTGGCGAATTTCTTGTAAGCGATGGCACTACAATTCCTTTCACCTTATCATGAATTTGTTTTGCTATAGCTGCGTTAGCGGGTGATAAATATTTGTCAAAATAAATCGGATCGACATACTCTGTACTCACGTCATCGATGTAGTCGGTGAATGTCTTTCTCAGCAATACTTCAAAACTTAAGTTTACTCTTTCGGATACGATGTACTTAGCCCCAGCGCCCATCGGAATATTGAGCTGGGTTAGAGCGTAGTCGTGCTTTTGAGGATACTCCGGAAATCCCTGGCCTTCTGTATGCAGTGGCTTAAGATAGTACCACGCTTTATTTCCATTGGCATCACTAAGAGATCCCATCGGGTTAAAGTGAAACACTCCAACTCCCAATACTCCATAAGGACGAACCCTTGGCCGGTAATCATCGTGACCTGAGTTTAATAACATCAGTGGGAAAATTTCCGCTGCTAAATATGCTTCCGAAATATTTGATTTGAAATCGAGATTGCGCTGCTTTCTCCATAGTTCGTTTACACCTTTTGTATCAATTATTCTGTCCTGCCCTTCAAGTTGCCCAACCTCTGCCGCAGCCCGGATGCCTAACCATTCATTCGGATAAACTGTTACAAACAATCCTTTCATTATTTTAGTAAGCGGGAGATTTACATCTTTAATAAAAGTCGTTCCTCTTCCGCGATGACCGCCCAGGTCTCCAAGAAAAAATGATGGACCAATATTGAGTCCAACTTCAACTCTTGATTTTTCATTTCCAAAAACGAGGGATT
Source organism: Chitinophagales bacterium (assembly GCA_038258515.1). GTDB lineage: Bacteria > Bacteroidota > Bacteroidia > Chitinophagales > Chitinophagaceae > Ginsengibacter. The sequence continues at coordinate 1,875 of JBBSPT010000373.1, forward strand.
GCGCGATGGTACCGGAGATAAGAAAAAAGTTGAGTACGATCAGGATAAAATAGGTACGCCAATGTGCAGGTAGACTTGTTTTCATAAGTACATCTTTTTGGATGTAGGGGTAAAGGATTTTTTTCGATCCAGGCGTTAAACACCGGACTCCAAATAAACGGGAGACAGTAAAAATTATTGCATGGCGTCACCGAACTGTGCAACCACAGTCCTTGGTATTTCGGGTGCTAACCCAATATTATCTGTGCAAATTTCGCCAGAGAGAAACGAAAATAGTCTTTCTCAAGTCAGGAGCTTTTTGAAGTGAATTCATGTCTTTTCGGTTGAAAAGAATTTGTAAAATTCTGAAAGTAAAGCCCGGCGACTAGTAATTATATTTCTCCTTCCATCTTGCCTTTAGAAATTTTCTAAGCTCCTCTTCTCTCAAATTTTGGCCAGGATTATATAAAAGTGTATTCTTTATCTCTTCAGGTAAAAATTCCATCGCCGCAAAATTGTTTTCAAAGTTGTGCGCATATTTATAATCCTTTCCATAGCCAAGGTTCTTCATCAGCTTCGTGGGAGAATTACTGATAGGAAGTGGAACCGGCAAATCACCATATTGTTTTACGAGCGACTGTGCTTTACCAATCGCTTCTACAGCGGCATTGCTCTTTGGTGAAGAGGCAAGGTAGGTAACACATTGTGATAAAATAATTGAAGACTCAGGATATCCGATTAGGTTTACAGCCTGGAACGTATTCGTTGCAAGCACTATCGCTGTTGGATTGGCATTGCCAATGTCTTCACTTGCCAGGATGACTAATCGTCTCGCAATAAATTTTACATCTTCGCCTCCTTCTATCATCCGTGCAAGCCAGTAAACTGCGGCATTTGGATCACTACCGCGGATTGATTTTATAAATGCGGAGATGATGTCATAATGCTGTTCGCCTTTCTTATCGTAAAGCGCAACTTTTTGCTGCGCAACTTTCATCACAAAGTCATCCGTGATCACAAAAGCATCGTCACCACTTTGATCTCCCGCCTGTGCCTGGTCCACTGAAAGCTCCAGCAGGTTTAATAATTTCCTTGCATCGCCGCCAGACAAATTAATCAACGCTTCCGTTTCTTTCAGTTCAATTTTGTTCTTTGAAAGAATTTCATCCTTATGAATAGCGTGCTGCATAAGTTTTACAAGCGCTTCTTTACTCAAAGTCTTTAGAATGTAGACCTGGCAACGACTGAGCAAAGCACTGTTCACTTCAAAAGAAGGATTTTCAGTGGTAGCGCCGATCAGCGTGATGATTCCCTTTTCTACAGCGCCCAACAGCGCATCCTGTTGCGACTTATTGAACCTGTGAATTTCATCAATAAATAGAATTGTTTTTTCCTGCTTCTTCGAAAGCTCAATTACTTCTCTTACTTCCTTTACTCCTGATGAGATAGCGCTCAACGTATAGAACGGAACATCCAATGTATGGGCAATAATATTTGCGATGGTTGTTTTGCCA
>JBBSPT010000374.1:0-3365 GCA_038258515.1 Chitinophagales bacterium
AGCGCCAGGGTCAGGTTTGACTCGCCGACAGATACCGATGGATCATTTACGTATGCATCTCTTTCGGCAGCAGCCACTCCCATCGTGTTCATGTTTGCAGTAATCCCGTCTATATAAGCTGCATAAGCTCTCGGCATATCAGAACTTCTAAAGGCAGCTTCGGCCTCTATAAATTTCATCTCCTCGAAGGTTGCAATATACAAGGGAGAGTTTTCGCTTGAATAATAACCATTGAGATCAATGTAGGACTCTTCTTTTTTGGTTCCGGTTCCTATTCTTCCGGCGCCATTGGGAGTTCCCCGGTAGTCGTTGAATTGTGTAAGACTGGCCGTAAGCGGAAGACGTGGATCAGCGATCCCATAGGTTACACCCAACATTGCATTGATGTAATTGGTCGAAAGCCATCCGTCAAGATTTAGCCCGGCATTGTCCACTGCTTCCTGGTTCCATGGATTCCTCACATCAAAAGTGGTAATAAATGCATCGTCTGCTGCGGAGGAATAGGCGGCGGCCAGCTCCGTAAATATAGCTGTAGTGTTGTACTGCGAAGTTTTGCTAAGTTGATTCAGCAATCTTGCTTTGATGGCATGCGCAGTTTTTACCCAGGCTGATGCATCTCCCTGATGAATTAAATCTGCATCACCTGGAAGATCCACTGTTGGTGCACTGTTCGTCAACATAGAAATCCCTTCATCAAGCAATGAAAGACAGGTCTGAAAAATAGTTTCTGCATCGTCGTAAGTTGGCGTTAAGGTCTCTCCCGAGAATGCATCTGAATACGGAGCAGCGCCCCAAAGGTTGTGCACCATTGACAAATTGATTGCCATCATTATCTTCGCCACACCCTGGTATTTTGATGCGCCCTGCTCAGCTCCTAATTTTTCGAGATCGTAGATGTCAGTCATATTGTTATACAATCTCGTCCAGGTTCCGCTGGCATCAATTGGCATGTATGTGTCGGTCTCACCGGCGATCCCGGAACTTGCGAGGTACTGCACGTAATAAGAGGTGATGTCGCTCACCCTGAAAACATTCAGCGCGGTATTCTGAGTTGTACTTATCAGCAAACCATTGATTGGAGGCTTTGTGGCCGCATTTGGATTTTGATTTACATCCAGGTATTTTTTACACGAAGAGAACAAAACAATGGCAAACAAGAATAATGCGCTTCTTTTAAATAATTTCATATTGATGAGATTTAGAAGTTAAGGTTGAGGCTTAAAAGATAACTCCGGACGGCAGGATAGGTAAATCCTGAGAACCCGTCTACGTTGCTTCCGGCACTGAAGCTGCTTGACTCAGGATCGAACCCGGAATAGTCAGTGATCAGGACAAGATTATTACCGGTAAAAGTGATCGCTGCATTTTTTATAAGTCCCTTTTTCAAAATGGTTTCCGGCACATTGAATGATACACTTAAATTCCGTAAACGAACCCAGGACGCATCTTCTACAAAATTTTCTGTAACACCGCGAAACACATTCCTGTAAAATCCATTACCATAGTCAACACCATCCGGCCCGGTGCCCTGGCCTAACCATACAGCCTTCGTATTGGGTGTTCCATCTGCAAGAACTCCTTCAAAAACTTTTGTGTCGTTTCTGTTTTCAGTATACTTTGCAATTCCAAAAGCCGCCTCAAAATTTCCCAATTGATTGTATCGATTCTGTCCCTGCTGAGTCTCCCATAAGAAAGACAAGCTGAAGTTTTTATAAGTAAAACTATTTGAAATTCCTCCTTCCCATTTCGGCTGTGAATTTCCAAGTAATCTTTGTTTCGAATCACGAAGCGGAAAGCCATTTGCTCCAATTACCATTGGCAGGTCTTCACGAACATTCACACCATCATCCGGTTTGTTTCCATAATAGCGCTGGTAGGCTGTTCCATAAATATTTCCAACTGCATACCCTGGCACGTACTTTAGTGAAGCAGTAGAACCGCCATAGCCATAATGAGTACCTACAACAATTTCTTTAAGGTCCTGAGTCAGTGAAAGAACCTTGCTTTTGTTAGCGGAGAAGTTAACAGTAACATCCCACCTGAAATTCTCTGAGCGAACCGGGTTGCCGTTTAAAACCAACTCAATTCCTTTATTTTCAACTTCACCTGCGTTGATAATGAATTGGGTAAAACCGGTTGTTGGTGAAACACTTACGGGAAGAATCTGATCTCGGCTATTCAGCTTATACCAGCTAAAGTCAATCCCTAACCTGTTGTTAAACAATTTCAACTCTGTTCCAATTTCCAGTGTCTGAGTTCTTTCGGGCTTCAGTGTTTCAATTCCCTTTCCATCACCCCTGCTCCAGGCCACCTGGCTGGAGGAGTTAATCACAGTCGGATTGTAATAGACATTTGTTTGATACGGATCAGTGTCTTTTCCGACTGCTGCAACAGAGCCTCTTAATTTCCCAAAGCTCAACCAGGAGGGCATACTGATGTGGTCAGAAAAAACATAAGATAAACTGGCTGATGGATAAAAGAAAGTATTGTTAGGACTCACCAGTGTTGATGTCCATTCGTTGCGTCCTGTTACGTCAAGAAAGAGGAAGTTATTCCAGCTTAAAGTAAGGTCGCCATAAGCACTTACGATTCTGTACAAACTTTCATATTGTGTCGTAGTCCGCTCTTTCGCATTGTTTAAAGAAAGGAGATCCGGCACATCAAGTTCTTTACCTGTAGACGTGAGGCGGGTGTATTTAATATCTCTCACTTCATTTCCTGCACGTAATGTTGTATTAAATTTCGGTGACCAATCCTTCTTGAACGTGGCCATTACGATTGAGTTGAGAATGCGGTTGCTGATGCGGTGTTCCTGAACAAATCCGCCGCTGGTATTAAATTCGTTTTCAAAATAAACTACTTCATCCACAACTCCCTTAGGACCCGGACCGGTGTGTTTTCTGAAGTCAGTGTAATAATCCATGCCTAATTTATAGTCAACGTCGAGCCAGTCCACAGGAGAATATGTTAGCGAAACATTTCCAATGATCCTGTTTACATCATCCTTGTAGCGGTTGGTAGCTACGGCATAAATTGGGTTGTTATTTTCTGCAGGGTAGCTCTTCATTGTTCCATCAGGTTTGATATAATCTTTTACATCCCAGCGTGGAGACCAATAAGTGAGACTTTCATTAAAGCGATCTGCATTTACACGGTAACCGCCTGAGTTGATAAAGTAAACTGATGGATTAATTTTAAGTTTATTGCCTGCCTTAAACTGTCCGCTTATTCTTCCTGAAATATTTTTATAATCTGAAAATGGGATCGTTCCGTTTTGTTTAAAATAGGAAAATGAAGAACTAAGCAACGCATTTTCAGTTCCACCGGAAAGATTGATACTGCTTCTATACTGGTTACCCTGTTGA
>JBBSPT010000375.1:0-3362 GCA_038258515.1 Chitinophagales bacterium
ACTAACTGTGTAAAAATTTTTGATACAACCCTGTTTTTCTAAAATTCTTACCCTTTCAGCTTTTTGCATTTTTTTTTTCTCCCCAAAAAAAAAAACGACCGGCAGGATATGCAATTGAATTATTCAAGGAAAATAAACAGGCCGAACTTTTTCCAACTAATTCCCTATTATGATTATTCCGATTCCCTTAATATTAGCCGTGGAAATCCTGCGCTTGTTCCGGAATTCACCAACCTGTTTGAATTGTCTTACAATTTGAATTTCAAAAACGGCAATAACATAATTGCAACTGCCTACTACAGGGAAACCAATAACCTGATTACAAGATTTCAGTATCGCGATGTAAACCCGAATCCGGCTAAGGCGGATTCAATATTTATTTCTTCATTTGCAAATGCGAATAGTTCCAACGCTTACGGATTTGAAGTAATTTCTTCCAATAAGCTCGCTGCATGGTGGAGCGTTACTTCAAATGTAAACATCTATAATTCCACGATCAACGGAAGTAATCTGGAACAAAACTTAAGCAATCAAAGAGTGAGTTGGTTTGGAAAGCTTAATAACACATTTAAGCTACCTAAGAATATCTCTATTCAATTGACAGGCGATTACACGAGCAAAACGATTACTCCTCCCAACAGGGGCGGTGGTGGAGGTGGCAGAGGTTGGGGCGGCGGCAATCTTTCGACAGCCAATGGATATTCCGATCCGGTTTATGGAGTGGATTTTGCCATTCGAAAAGATTTTTTGAAGGATAGAACAGCATCGGTTTCGTTGAGCCTGAATGATATTTTAAGAACGAGAGTTTATCGCGTTCATTCAGAATCAAATTTTTCAAAAACAATTTATTCAATACAGGATAATGAAAGACTCAGGGATCCACAAATGGTGCGTTTAAATTTCAACTGGCGCTTCGGCAAGTTCGATGTTTCTCTTTTCAAACGTAAAAATTTGAAGGGAGAGCAGGAAGGTATGCAAAACGGAATGCAGGGCGTATCCCAATAAACACTTCTTTTTTCTAATTTACTTGTGTCTTAATGATTTCCATTTTTAGAACTTCGTAATGCCTGGTTAGAAAATACTTTTACAGTTATCTTTGCGCACTTTCCAAAATAAGATGTTTTGGAAATGTATATGCGAGTTTTAAAGAATAATAAAAAATAGTATGGCATTACGTGCAGGAATTGTGGGGTTGCCCAATGTAGGAAAATCAACATTATTTAATGCGGTCAGCAACAGTGCAAAGGCTCAGGCCAGCAATTATCGATTTTGTACTATTGAACCGAATGTGGGACTTGTGAACGTACCTGATCCAAGACTGGATGCGCTGGCGGCTCTGGTGAATCCCGCACGGATTGTTCCGACGCAGATAGAAATTGTTGACATTGCAGGATTAGTAAAAGGAGCAAGCAAAGGAGAAGGTTTGGGAAATAAATTTCTTGCAAACATTCGCGAGGTCGATGCGGTGATTCATGTTGTGCGGTGTTTTGAAGACGAAAATGTTTTACGTGATGAAGGACCGATTAATCCTATCAGCGATAAAGAAATCATTGAAACCGAACTTCAACTCAAAGACCTGGAAAGTGTTGAAAAAAAACTTTCACGTACAGAGAAAATGGTAAAAACAGGCGATTCAAAAGTGAAGCAGGAATACGAAGTATTGCTCAAATGCAAACAGCATCTTGACCAGGGAAAAAATATTCGGTCTCTTGATTTATCTAAAGAAGACAAGGCAGTGATTGCAGACAATTTTTTATTGACTGATAAGCCAGTTTTGTATGTTGCAAACGTGGATGAGGCATCAATGCATACCGGAAATAAATTTTCTGAAAAGCTTGTGGAAGCTGCAAAGGCTGAAGGCGCGGAAGTGATCATTATGACCAATGCGATTGAAGCCCAGATAGCCGAATTTGACGATCCCTCCGATAAGCAAATGTTCATGGAAGAATATAAAATGGAGGAGCCAGCCCTTGACCGGCTGATACATTCGGCTTATAAATTGCTAAACTTATCAACCTACTTTACAGCAGGTGTGCAGGAAGTTCGCGCCTGGACGATTCACCAGGGATGGAAAGCGCCGCAGGCAGCAAGTGTTATTCACACCGATTTCGAAAAAGGGTTTATCAAAGCAGAAGTAATTTCTTACGAGGATTTTATTCATTACGGCTCTGAAGCGGCCTGCCGTGAAATTGGAAGACTACGAATTGAAGGCAAGGATTATGTGGTTCAAGACGGAGACGTGATGCACTTCAGATTCAATGTGTAGCTAACCTTATTTTTCCACTTCTTCTTTCACTTTACTGGAACATGCAGCAATGCATGTAAATCCAACATTATTGCGGAAGCAGCACCTTATCAATAACATAATAAACACCATTCACTGCATGATTATCAGCAGTGATAACATTCGCAGCAGTACCAGCAAAATTTCCTCCACCCGGCGGAAATGTTCCAAGCCCCGTAAAAGTAAGATCAGATACAACCAGTCCGGTGAAAGTAGTGTTGACAAGAATACCGGGATGTGGTGCGAAAGAACTATTTACCAACGTCGTGATGAATGATGGACCGGGCGGAAAGTTTACTGAAAAGACCCTGATGTTCGGCTCGAAAGCATTTGTCTTTGGATTTGGAGTTGCCAACAGATGATAGGCTATTATTCCTCTTACGGCAAGTGGAGTGAGTACTGCAGACACCGCCGGGTTCGTAAACACATCGGGCGACGACGAGAGTGCAGCAGCCTGTGCAGCAGCCGTACCCATGGGAACATTCTGTTGGAGCAGCGCTCCGTAAATGAGTCCATAAAGTAAGCCTTGGAACGCGGCATCATCGGGAGCTAAAACGGTCATGTTAACTACAGGATAATTTAATAATGAATCGAATCTACTTAACCCCGTCTGGCCCTCATCCGCTTTTGCTACCGCAGCTTTGAAATAGGTAAGATTTGGATTATTATAAAGTGCATCTCTCAACAACTGGCTTGGTGGAGCGACCACTTTAGAAACGACGTGCACTACACCATTCTTAAATTTAAGGTCCCTCGTCTTTACGGGAATGTTATTGTCCCAAAAGTCCGATGCCCTGGTGGAGGGAAAGGTGCTCAATTGTAATGGTATGGCACCCAGGAGCGGTCCCAAAGTTATCGCGGTAGGCAACTGAAGATTCGGAAAAATATTGGGTATCGACGCCGAAGTGAATTGTTCTCCTGGTATGATCGCATAACTTACAATTCCCCCAACTGAGGTTATTGGTAATGCTGCAATCACCGCTGCTGAAGGGATTCCAAAAGCAGCAAAAGCTAGATCATCAGGTAAGAAAATCGTAAAAACTTTACTTGGATCGCTTAATTGGGTAAGCATGCCAAC
>JBBSPT010000376.1:0-3332 GCA_038258515.1 Chitinophagales bacterium
CAATAGGATGAATTTAATTAATTTACATGTTGAACCCGTGAATTGAAATTTTTTGTCATGTCAAAATCTCGTATCAAAAAGAAAGCTACCGGAGCTGCTTTTTTCCTGGTAGTTGCGGCAGCCACTGCGGTAGCTTTTGCTTATATAATTAAAGAGGGACAACGGATTAAAATGGAAAATGAGTTGCTTGCCTACGAAGTTTGGTAAAACTTTTCTGAGCAGGAGTCAACGAACGATTTTGAGATCAATTTACTTTCCAGGTTTAAAGAGCTTATGCTAATCCATTGTGTGTGCTAATTTTTAATCCTTGACGATTTTTTTGAATTTTACAACAGTTGTGCAATTAACTTTCTAACTGCCCGTTATTCTTAAGTTAGTATTTATGACAGAGCCATTCGATGCGGCCTTTTATTGAATGAGCGGTAAATGTTTTAATTTAGAGTAAATGTGTTTAATTTTGATCTATTGAAAAGAATTTTTTACATACTCCTTTTTATTGTCGGTTTTTATTTCAGCGGTTCAGCACAATTGAGACCTTCCACCTCGGCAGCCTTTGCCGTCAAGACTGTAAAGTTCTATCCAAATCCCGCAGCCAGCTTTATTAATTTCGAATTTTCAAAAAGTTACGATCAGTCATATTCTCTTCAGATTTATAACTTCATTGGCAAGAAGGTGGTTGACATCAAGGCCAATGAAAAAAAGGTGACAATTCCTTTAACCGATTTTTATCGCGGAATTTACATCTTCCAGGTGAAGGACTACCAGGGTTCCATCGTAGAAGCCGGGAAATTCCAGGTGATCAAATAATTATCTGTCCTGCATCGTCTTATTCTTCGGCATAAAATTCACACTCAAAGCCTCGGCTTCCAGATCACTTCCTCCACATTTAATTCTTGTGATATAAATCTAGCGAGTACAAAAAGATAGTCGCTCAGCCGGTTGAGATATTTAATGATCAGCGGTTGAACATGTCCTTCGTGGGTTTGTAAACTCACGCAACACCTTTCTGCACGACGGCACACGCACCTGGCAATGTGAGTTGCAGACACAGCAGGATGGCCACCAGGCAAAATAAAATGCTTCATTTCGGGCAGCTTTTGATTCATGTTGTCTATTTCATGTTCCAATAATTCAACGTCTTTCTCAAGCAGATCGGGAATTTGCATTTTTGTTTCTTTATTAGGATCGCAGGCAAGAGATGATCCGATTGTGAAAAGCCTGTCCTGGATTTCTTTCAGAATTTGATTTGAATAAGCATCAGGACAATGGTCGTTAACAAGCCCGAGAAATGAATTAAGCTCGTCGATAGTTCCGTAGGCTTCAATGCGGAGATTGTTTTTCAGCACCTTCGTTCCGCCAATTAAACTGGTTCTTCCCGCGTCCCCGGTTTTCGTGTAAATCTTCTGCGACATATCAATTATTCAAACTTGTAATTCCAAATTAAAAAATAGAAAAACTTAAGATAGGTTTTGCCTCACGGAAGTTAAAAATTCGAAATCATAGATTTCTCTTTTATAGTGTCACTTTCAATGATTCCGTCCTTTAGCCTTATAATGCGATGAGCAAAATGCGCAATGTCTTCTTCGTGTGTTACGAGTACGACCGTATTTCCTTCTGAATGTATTTTATCAAAAATTTTCATGATCTCTATCGAGGTTTTGGAGTCAAGATTTCCGGTCGGTTCGTCCGCCAGTATGATAGAGGGATTATTCACTATGGCTCGCGCTATAGCAACTCTTTGATTCTGTCCACCGGAAAGTTCGTTGGGTTTGTGATGGCTCCTGTCAGAAAGTCCAACACGGTTCAGCATTTCGAGGGACTGCTCAAGTCTTATCTTTTTTTTCGATCCATTGTAGATAAGAGGCAGCGCTACATTTTCTGCAGCCGTTAATCGCGGCAGTAGATTGAATTGCTGAAAAACAAATCCAATCTCTTTGTTCCGAACGTCTGCAAGGTCGTCATCGCTCATTCTGCTCACATCCTGGTCGTTCAGGATGTAAGTGCCCGCAGTCGGGGAGTCCAGGCACCCTAATATATTCATGAGAGTGGATTTGCCGCTTCCGCTTGATCCCATTAAAGCAACATATTCATTCTTAAAAATTTCCAGGAATATTCCTTTGAGCACCTTCAACTCCTGCTTCCCCATGAAGTAACTTTTCCGGATATTCTCAAGTTTTATGATTGCACCCATTTCTTTAAGATCTTTCTTTATTTCGCCAGAGGAGATGAATTTGTCTTCAATACCGGAAATTATTTTTTTATGACTTTGGGTACTTTGAAAAACTGTGCATCATGGCGGGGTGCATTTTTCAAAGCGGCTTCCCTGGTAATCATGCCTTTTACTTCGTCGGCCCTTAACACATTTAAGTTGTCGATCATGTGACGCAAAGGTTCCACTCCCGTGGTATCGAGCTCATTTAATTTATCAATAAATCCAAGCATTTCCCGGAGGTCGTTTTTAATCTCTTCCTTTTCATCGGCATTAAACTCTAACCGTGCAAGGCCTGCAAGTTTTTCGATTAACTGATCATCTACTTCCATACAGCAAATATAAAGCTAGTTTGTGAGGCATCAACGGGGTTGAACAATAGGGAACATTCCTCAATCCGGCCAGTGCCAACTCATCGGTAGTCTCCATCAACCCCATTAAATATTTTATCTTCGCAGCTTTATGAAAAGGAAGAAAGAAATCGTAATGAGCGGCATAAGGCCAACAGGCTTTCTCCACCTGGGAAATTACTTTGGGGCCATTCGAAATTATATAAGAATGCAGGATGATTTTGAATGTTTTTTCATGATTGCAGATCTCCATTCTCTTACTACGCATCCTGATACTTCGGGTCTTAAAGACAATGTGCACCGGGTGCTGGCTGAACATCTTGGCTGCGGTCTCGATCCCGAAAAGGTCGCCTTGTACTGCCAAAGCCAGGTCTATGAAACGAGTGAATTGTATCTCTATCTTAACATGCTTGCTTATAAAGGAGAGCTTGAAAAAACTGCTACATTTAAAGAGAAGGTACGCTTGTCTCCGGACAATGTGAATGCCGGCCTGTTAACTTATCCGGTGCTCCAGGCTGCCGATATTTTACTTCATCGTGCTAAATACGTACCTGTTGGCAAAGACCAGGAACAGCATCTCGAGATGGCAAGGAATTTTGCAAAAAGGTTCAATCATCGCTATAAAACGGAGGATGGCGATGAGGTATTTCCAGAGCCCGTGGCATTCAACTTTAGTAGTGATCTGGTGAAAGTTCCATCACTTGATGGTAGTGGAAAGATGAGCAAGAGTGAGAATCAGATGGCCACCCTGTATCTTTCAGATGATGACGACA
>JBBSPT010000377.1:0-3323 GCA_038258515.1 Chitinophagales bacterium
GACAAGACTCCGGGTTCGCCTTTTGACAGCATCACAAAAAGTTATAATTACATAAAAAATAATCTTGAAAAGGTTTAGTGATTTATTAATAGAAATTTCTCAAGCCGAAAACCATGATATAAACATCTTTTTATGAAAAAAATTTTCAATCTACTTATTGCATTAATTTCTTTCACATTGGTTACAAATGCTCGTCCGGTCAAACCCGATTTCTACCAAATAAAAGTTTATCATCTGAAAAGCCAGGAACAGCTTTCGAGAGTCGATGGTTACTTAAAAGACGCGCTGCTACCAGCTTTGCACCGGCTCGGAGTTAAGAATGTCGGAGTGTTTAAACCCATATCGAACGATACTGCAACTGATAAGCAGGTGTATCTCTTTATACCATTTAGTTCGGACGATGCATGGTTGTCGATCTCGAATAAATTGGAAAAGGATGATACTTATCTGAACGCTGCAAAAAGTTTCCTGACAGCTCCGGCTGATGATGCGCCGTTTACAAGAATTGAATCCATATTGATGGAGGCATTTCCAGGCCAACCCCATTTGGTGGTACCTGCTTCAAATAATCCCGATCGTGTTTTTGAATTGCGGAGCTATGAAAGCCCAACTGACCATTTGCACAAAAAGAAAATGGACTTGTTCAATACAGGAGGTGAAATTTCAATCTTTAACCGTCTTGGGTTTAATCCCGTCTTTTATGGAAGGGTTGTTTCCGGAAGTCATATGCCGAACTTCATGTACATGCCAATTTTTGAAAATGTGCAAAAGAGAGATGAGCAATGGAAGACTTTTGTAGCGGATCCTGTTTGGAAAGACATTTCAACCCGCCCCGAAAATGAAAATAAGCTTGCCGTTTCGCACATCGATAGCATCCCGATGCATGCAGCCGACTATTCTGACATCAAATAGAGTATGTCGTTTTTTTCGAAAATTCTCAGGGTCAACTCTTTAGAATCTTGTCAATTTGAGATAGTTGTTTTTCTGAAAAATTATAACTTCCGACGATTTCGATTGCGTCTGTCAACTGTTTAGGCTTGCTTGCTCCAAGAGCTATGGATGTGATTCGCGTGTCTTTTAAGACCCATGCCAGCGACATCTGGGCTAGCGTTTGACTTCTTTCAGCAGCAAGCTCGTTAAGCTTTTTTACTTTATTCAATAGTTCATTGCTAATTTGCTCTTCAGTAATTGCACCATTTCCAAGATTGCGACCTGCCCTGGAATCTTCCGGAATTCCATTCAGATATTTGTTAGTGAGTATGCCCTGGGCCAATGAAGAAAAAGTAATGCATCCCACATTCTCTTCTTTCAGCAATTGCAGTAGTCCATCTTCTATCATCCGTTCAAGTAAGGAATATTTTGGCTGATGAATCAGGCAGGGAGTTCCGAGATCTTTTAGTATCTGGAAGGCAAGTTTTGCTTCTTTTGGTTTATAAGCAGAAATGCCTATATATAAAGCCTTTCCCTGACGCACGATCAGATCTAGAGCTCCCATGGTTTCTTCCAGGCTCGTTTCAGGGTCAGGCCGGTGGTGATAAAAAATATCAACATAGTCCAATCCCATTCTTTTTAAACTCTGGTCAAGGCTGGCAACCAAATATTTTTTTGATCCATGATCGCCATAAGGGCCGGGCCACATTCCCCATCCTGCTTTAGATGCAATGACAATTTCATCGCGGAACGGTAAAAGATCCTTCTTTAAAATTTTACCGAAAGTAATCTCTGCAGCGCCGTGTGGGGGTCCGTAATTATTAGCAAGATCAAAATGAGTAATCCCGTTATCAAAAGCAGTGTGAAGAATGTTGCGGCAATTTTCATAGTCATCGTTTTTGCCGAAATTCTGCCAGAGCCCGAGGGATATAACCGGCAATTTTAATCCACTATCACCACATCGGCGATATTCCATCTTGTCATACCTGTTTGGATTTGGAGTGTAAGTCATTTGTAAAATTTATTTGAGATCAATGTAATAGAGTATTCAAAAGTAACCTGATCACGTGGAATTTAAAGGGTGAATTCAATTGTCGTTGCGATATCCGTCTCGCACCATTACTCGGTTGTTGGTCCGTGGTTGCTGTGTAACAGAATCACCGAGGCCTGACATTTTGATTTGTATCGACTGCAAAGAGAAGGAATTTAATTTTAGCGTAATTCAAATACCTTTGACAGGATTTATAAAAACTTAAAAATTTAAAAATGAAATTTTTTATTGATACTGCAAACCTCGACCAGATTAAGGAAGCAAATGATTTGGGGATTCTCGACGGAGTTACCACAAACCCCTCTTTGATGGCTAAAGAAGGAATTAAGGGATCGAAGGCAGTGAACGAGCATTATAAAACAATCTGTGAAATGGTGGATGGCGATGTCAGCGCCGAAGTGGTAACTACAGAATTTAAAACGATCATTGAAGAAGGAAAAAAGCTTGCAGCAATACATGAAAACATAGTGGTAAAGGTGCCCATGATCGCTGATGGTGTAAAGGCAATAAAATGGTTTAGCGACAATGGAATTCGCACAAACTGCACGCTGATTTTTAATGCAGGCCAGGCAATCCTCGCTGCAAAAGCAGGCGCCGCGTATGTTTCACCATTCATTGGCCGCATCGACGATATTGGCTGGGATGGTCTTGACCTCATAGCGCAGATCGCTCACATTTTTTCTATCCAGGGTTTTGAGACAGAAATTTTGGCGGCATCTATTCGCAACTCGCTGCACATTATTAAATGCGCTGAAGCTGGAGCTGATATCTGCACCTGCCCACTGGAATCAATCATGGGATTGCTAAAACATCCGTTGACTGATATAGGACTTGCAAAGTTTATGGCTGATGCGAAAAAGTTTGAATAGAGTGATGAAAATCGTTAAGGCTTTGCCAGATGAGCTTAGTTTTCCTGTTTGCCGGACTGTTTATTTCCTTTCATTTCCCCCATCAGCTCATCTACTGTCTTAAGATCTTGCGGGTTGGGATTTTTCTTTATGAACATCGTGAACTCCCTGTTTTTTTGTGGATCCGACCTCAGGATAACTTTAATATTTACCTTTTCCTTTTTGAAATCGGAATCTATCCAAAGATCATTACCGGAAAATTTCCCATCGCTTGCAACAAAAATAATGTCTGAAGAGTCCAGCGGAATATAGCGTCCATTATTTAGCTTTCCATCAATATTGATGTAGTTGTATGTCCCTTTTTTCAGGCTGTCTGTATAAAGGTGCACATAGATGCTGTCTATCTTTTGAGCCCTGGCGAAAAAACAGCAGCTTGATAAAATAGTTAGAAGTAAATATTTTTTCAAACGAAATGATTTGAATTGAGATTGAAA
>JBBSPT010000378.1:0-3319 GCA_038258515.1 Chitinophagales bacterium
ATTTTATGATTCAAATTGCTCCTTCGTTCTTTGCAACTTACAACCAGAGGTTGAAGAACTTTTAGAAACAACAGAGTTGATGGAATTTATGAATATTACGCCGACCGAAAGTGAAGCATGGGACATTGTGCAGATGGAAGAAATTGAGCGGGATTTAATGTAGAATTTAATGTAAATTCAATTTAACAAACTAATAATGTTTTAGCATCTTCAAATTTTTCAATTTTTAAATCGAGCATTTGTTAGCGGTAACAATATTAGGGAACAACTCAGCAGTACCTGCTCATAGCCGTCACCCCACCTCACAGGTTGTACAAACAAGAACAGAGAAGTTTCTTATTGACTGCGGAGAAGGCACCCAAATGCAAATGAGCGCCCTAAAAATCAGGAGTTTAAAAATTAATCACATCTTTATCTCGCACCTGCACGGAGATCACTATTTTGGTCTCATAGGATTGCTTACAACCATGGGGTTGAATGGACGAAAGAATGAGTTAAACATTTATTCACCGACACTACTTAAGGATATTATCGAATTGCAATTTAAAGCGGCTGATGCGCATCTTCCCTATCATCTTCATTTTCACGAACTAAAAAATGAGGAGGAATTGTTCCAGGACAAGAATATTACAATCCGATGTTTCAGGGTGAATCATAGAATAGAATGTTGGGGATTTTTCTTCAGGGAAAAAAGAAATAAGCGTCATATCGATCCCCGAAAAGTTTCGGCATATAACATTCCTTCAGCTGCGTTCGAAAAATTGCAGAATGGTGAAAATTATATTTCGCGTGAGGATGAAGAGATAAAAAATGAACTCTTAACAACGGAAGGCGAGCACGCTGCTTCCTACGCTTATTGCGCGGACACCGGTTATTTTGAACCGATTGCAGAAAAAATCAAAGATGTGGATTTGGTTTATCATGAGTCGACTTATCTCAAGGATCTCGCAGAAAAAGCTTCATCGCGTTTTCATTCCACGTCAATAGAAGCTGCCATGATAGCCAAAAAAGCCAATGCAAAAAAACTGCTTCTCGGACATTTTTCCTCCATGTACGAATCTATTGAGGAATTTGAAAAGGAGGCATCGGAGATTTTTGAAAATACAGAATGCGCCCGGGAAGGAGTTTGTTATTTAGTGTAAAGTTCCGCTGTTCTCTGCAAATTCGTAAAGCTCTTTACTGAGAGCTTTTAGCTTTTCACTGAAAGGTTTGCTAAGAGGTACCAACGGAAGTCGTAACACATTTTCAATCAATCCCCGTTCGGCCATGAATGCTTTAACTCCAGCGGGATTATTCTCAATAAACATGAGATCGTTTGCTTCCAATAATTTGAAATGCAATTGACGGGCGTTTACAAAATCCTGTTCCAATGCATGGCGAATCATGGCGGAGAAATAGTCGGGAAAAGCGTTCGCAGATACACTGATTACTCCATCCATTCCACAAGCAACCAGGGGCAAAGCGAGTTGATCATCGCCACTCACAACCAGAAAATCATCAGACCTGTTTTTGAGGATGTGCATGCATTGAACCATTAGTCCGCTCGCCTCTTTAATGCCTGCAATATTTTCACAGTCGCCGGCCAGTCGTAACGTTGTGTCAGCAGTGATATTGCTGCCTGTTCGTCCTGGTACATTATATAAGATAATCGGCAGCGGTGAATTATCAGCCATCATTTTATAGTGCTGATAAATCCCTTCCTGTGAAGGTTTATTATAATACGGACTGGCACTCAAAATTGCTGCGGCCCTTTCAAGCGGATAATGTCTGATAGCGTCAAGAGTTTCTTTTGTGTTGTTGCCACCTATTCCTACCACAACCGGTACCCGCCCTTCCACTTTCCCGAAAGTGAAATTAATTATGTCAATCTTTTCATTGTGATCGAGGGTGGATGCTTCCCCTGTAGTTCCGAGAGATACGAGGTATTCCACTCCACCATTAATACAATGGTCAATCACTTTTTCAAGCGCATCAAAATCAATTTCTCCATTCTTTTTAAAGGGCGTCACGAGAGCGACTCCGGTGCCCCTTAAACTAACTTTTAATGTCATGATTCTTGCCAAATTCGTTTTATGTTGCAGCTATATTGTTAAGTAGAAAATGCAAAAAGCCTTTCTATTCTTCATCCCAAAATCCCATCTTCCCAAATTTATCTATCCGTTGGCTTATTCTTTTTGACGGCGAGATTTTCTTGAGTTCTGCGATCGTTGTAATCAACCGGGCTTTAAGGCTTTCTGCAGCTTCATCATAATTCCAATGTGCTCCACCGAGAGGTTCCGGCACAATGCCATCTACCAAACCAAATTTATACATATCGTCGGATGTAAGACGCAATTGCTCGGCAGCAACTTCTTTCTGCGCCCAGCTTCTCCAAAGTATTGTACTGCAGTTCTCCGGGGAGATCACGCTATACCATGAATTTTCCATCATCAGGACCCTGTCTCCTACCCCGATTCCCAGAGCGCCGCCGCTTGCTCCCTCACCTATGACCACGCAAAGAACCGGCACTTTCAATCGCAGCATTTCGTATATATTTCTTGCGATGGCTTCACCCTGTCCGCGCTCTTCAGCCTCGAGTCCGGGAAATGCTCCAGGCGTATCTATGAGCGTAATGATTGGTTTATTGAATTTTTCTGCGAGCTTCATCAGTCTTAGGGCTTTTCGATACCCTTCGGGATTTGCCATCCCGAAGTTTCTCATTTGACGCATTTTAGTGTTCGTTCCTTTTTGCTGCCCAATAACCATGATCGTTTCCCCATTGAGTTGAGCAAATCCCCCAATCATTGCTTTGTCATCTTTTATATTCCTGTCACCATGCAGTTCCAAAAAATTTGTGAACATCTTCATGATGTATTCAAGCGTATATGGTCTGTCCGGATGGCGGCTAAGCTGAACTTTCTGCCACGGAGTAAGACGCTCTGTGATTTCTTTTCTTTTCACGAGAACAGACTCTTCTAGCTGCCGGATGATGGAATCGTAATCAGCTTTAGAATTTTTTGAAGCAAGCTTTTTATTTTCTTCAATCTGCTCAAACAGTTCCTTTATTGGTTGTTCAAAATCAAGAAATTGCCTCATATTGATTTTGGAATTTGTTTTATAATTCGCTAAAAATAAACTTCATGTCTGAAGACAAGGTGAAATAAGATGTTGAAGTTACGATGTCAAAAATTAATGTAAAAAAATGGGTCAAAATTATACGATGGCCGATATTAATGAAGATTTTTTCGCCCGATTTCAGGAATCACAGAAATAAAAAATCAGACCCGCTGATCGCCTAAAATGAAATTTGATTATCTTGCGCTCCTTTTACAAAAGGATC
>JBBSPT010000379.1:0-3300 GCA_038258515.1 Chitinophagales bacterium
GGTGAAAAAAGATTATAGTGGCTAAGTCCTGAACCGTCCACCCAGTAAGGCTTCTGAGGCAGATCGGCAAAGTCAGTTTTTAACAATGTGTCAATGATCTTTTCATCATTCATTACCCCTAACAATTTATCGCTCACCATTAACAAGGTTTGTTCTGCAAAAAAATTATCACTTCGGTGCATCAATGGTTTCAGCATTGAGTCTGTTGGCTGAGAATACATGACCTTCTTTCCTTCCGCATTACTCCGAATAGTGTTGGTTACAATAATTGTCTGATGAAGAGTGTCGTACAACAATCCCTGTAACAAGTCATTGCCGGTGAAGAAAGGCGTTTCGGTAATGTGAGGTGTAGAACGAACATTAGAAATTGTAAAAATATTTTCGGTCATGTGGCGTTTGACGTTTCCGGGAAAAAGATTGTTGTCAAGCCCGGGCTCCACTTTTATACTGTTGACGAAAAAACCAGGAGAAACGTTTAAATTATTGAGATGTCCCCTGAGATGCATCACATTTCCATAAACCGGCATGGGACTTCTTTCGGCTGCATAGTCATCGCTATAATCGTCCCACGACCATCCACTACCCCATCTCTCTGCCTGCCAGGCAAGGGTGTTTATGACGACGGGTTTTTTGGAGTTTTTTAAGAAATCGTACACCGGGTGATGAGCGAAATCCGGGTGCAAAAAAGTTGGATCCCCAGAGGGCGTGATAAGAATGTTTTGATCATTCTCAGCATAATGCATGCCCACCAGGCTGTCGCCAAGGTATTTCATCGCGGCATAACAAGTGACAAGTTTTGTATTGCTTGCGGGTACAAAATATTTATCAGCCTGGTGACTGTACCAGTACTTTCCCGTTGCCGGTTCGTAAATAGAAATTCCAACGTGGGCCGAAACAAAGGCTGCATTGGTGAATACATTTTTATTTGCGTCCCGGTTCAATTGCTTTGAAACCGAGCAGCCTACAAATGTTAGAGCGCTTATGATCAATGTGTAAAAAGAAGAGTATTTCATGGATTCCAAATTACGACCAAAATGACTTTATTACCTCAGCTTTTTGAGGAGATTCAAAATCTTAAAATTGATTTTTCCAATTAGTTCACTCTTTTCTATTTAGTAACTTTGCCGCCTGTCAATTTGGCTATGAAATGAATTCTGCACCAATTTTGACCTTTTTCAGATTCTGCAATACTTTCATTTAACAAGATTTATTATATGTCAGGGTTACTTTCAAAATTATTTGGCGGCAATAAAAGTGAGAAGGATGTAAAAGTTATTACTCCTTATGTCGCTAAAATAAATGCGTTTTTTGAAGAGTACCAATCACTTTCTAATGATGAACTACGGCAAAAGACGGTAGAATTTAAACAGCGGGTTCTTGAGCACCTCACTGAAATAGATGACCAGATCAATGCGAAAAAAGAGGAAGCGGATTCTCTCGATTCGGCAGATATAAGCGGCAGGGATAGCATTTACCAGGAGGTGGATGGCATGATCAAGGAAAGGGATAAAAAGATAGAAGAGATATTGTTGGAAATTCTTCCGGAGGCTTTTGCAGTGGTAAAAGAGACTGCAAGAAGATTTAAGGAAAATAAAGAGCTTGAATCAACAGCGACCGATCTTGACAGGGATTTCAGCATTACCAAAAAGTATATTACTATAAATGGCGACAAAGTAGTCTATAAAAATTCCTGGCCTGCAGGCGGAACCGACATCACCTGGAACATGGTTCACTACGATGTACAGCTTATCGGTGGTATTGTTTTGCACCAGGGCAAGATCGCGGAGATGGCCACGGGTGAAGGTAAAACACTTGTTTCCACATTACCCGCCTATCTCAATGCATTGGCCGGCCAGGGAGTTCATATTGTAACCGTAAATGATTACCTCGCCCGGCGTGATAGTGAGTGGAATGGAACATTGTTCGAATGGCTCGGACTTACTGTGGACTGTATCGACAAGCATGAGCCCAACAGCGACAACCGGCGCAAGGCTTACAACAGTGATATTGTTTATGGTACTAACAACGAGTTTGGTTTTGATTATTTAAGAGATAACATGGTTCATTCACCGGATGAAATGGTGCAGCGTAAGCATCATTTTGCAATGGTGGATGAGGTGGATAGCGTATTGATTGACGACGCAAGAACTCCATTAATTATTTCAGGCCCCGTGCCAAGAGGCGACCAGCAGGAGTTTGACCAGATGAAGCCGCGGGTGGAAAGAATTGTGGAAGCGCAAAGAAAAGTGACGAGCAAGTTTTTGGTTGATGCAAAACATAAAATAGCCGGTGGAAATGACGATCCTAAAGATGGCGGTCTCGACCTTTTTCGTGCTCACCGCGGACTTCCCAAAAACGGTGCATTGATCAAATACTTAAGTGAACCCGGCATGCGGGTGAAGCTGCAGAAGACTGAAAATTATTACCTGGCCGATCAGCAGAAGAACATGCCCAAGGTTGATGAAGAATTATATTTTCATATTGATGAAAAAAACAACCAGGTAGAACTGACTGATAAAGGAATTGCGTTAATCACAAAGTCAGGAGAAGACCCGGAATTTTTTATTCTTCCCGATATAGGAGTAAAGCTTGCTGAAATAGAAAAAGGCAATCTTTCGGTCGATGAAAAACTAAAGGAGAAAGAAACCCTGCTCAATGAATATTCCATCAAAGCAGAACGCATTCATACTGTTCAGCAATTGCTGAAAGCCTATACCCTTTTTGAAAATGATGTGGAATACGTTGTCATAGATGGACAAGTAAAAATAGTGGATGAGCAGACGGGCCGTATTATGGAAGGTCGCCGTTACTCTGACGGTCTTCACCAGGCAATAGAGGCAAAGGAAAATGTGAAGATCGAAAGTGCTACTCAAACCTATGCTACCATTACCCTGCAGAATTTTTTCAGAATGTATCATAAGCTTGCAGGCATGACCGGTACAGCAGAGACAGAAGCCGCGGAATTCTGGGATATTTATAAACTGGATGTTGTCTCCATTCCTACCAATGTTCCGGTGATCAGGAATGACACGCAGGATTTGGTCTATAAAACAAAGCGTGAAAAGCTGAAAGCCGTTATTGAAGAAGTTGAAAAAATGCGCCTCGAAGGAAGGCCCATTCTTGTTGGTACTACTTCCGTGGAAGTGAGTGAATTGCTAAGCAGGATGATGAAGCAGAAGGGCGTTCCTCATAATGTTCTCAATGCAAAGCAGCACGCCAGGGAAGCACAGGTAGTTGCCGAAGCAGGACTCGCAGGTAATGTAACAATTGCGACAAATATGGCCGGTCGTGGTACAGATA
>JBBSPT010000380.1:0-3292 GCA_038258515.1 Chitinophagales bacterium
ATAACCAACTGAACATCATACCCGCTAAACAATCTGCAACGTTGCAGGATATTTATGGAGACTGGATAAAGTAATCGATTCATTTTTTTTGCTACCTTATCGAATATTTCTAAAAGAGCTAAAGCAAATTTTTCATGAATAAAAAGAATTTTTCCCGGAGAAATTTTATTGGTAAAGCTGCTGCGGGCATTACAGGTACTGCAATCACAGCATTGGCTGGCCCGGCTGCTGTTGCAGGAGCAGCTTCGATGAGCGCTTCGTCTTACAAAAAAATTATTGGCGCAAATGACCGGATCAACATCGGCTTCCTGGGATGTGGCGGCCGAAGCAAAGGCCACCAGGCAATGGTGAAAATGTCTGAGAAAGACAAAAACCTTGGAGTAGTGGCCGTTTGTGATCTTTGGAAAATCAACCGCGAAAAGACTGCCGCCAATTGTAAAAAATTATATGGCAATGAAGTGAAGCAATTTCAATACTCTGAGGAGATGTTGAAAATGAAAGACCTCGATGCAGTCATGATAGCAACCGGTGATTTCCAGCATGCAAAGATTTTATCTGAAGTCGTGAAAGCGGGAAAAGACTGCTATTGCGAAAAGCCAATGGCGGAGTCGGTTGAAGAAGCGAAGGCAGCGAGACAAGATGTGTTGTCTTCATCACAGGTAGTGCAGATGGGCTCGCAATGGCTGAGTGATCCGACACAAATTAAGATTCGAGATTTTGTTCGCTCCGGAAAGTTGGGAACGATTACAAAAATCGAACAGTCATGGAACGACAACAATCATCGCTGGCATGATCCCAATGATCCGGATGTCGCAGCTATTCGGGAAGAAGACACGGACTGGAACAGGTGGCTCTTAGGTAAACCCTGGTGTCCCTTTGATCCATGGAAATATTTTGAGTTCAGAATTTTTCGCGAATTTTCAGGAGGCATCACCTCGCAGTGGATGAGTCATGCAATTGGGCTCGTTCATTTTTATACTGATACCAATATTCCCGATACCATGGTGGCGAACGGCGGCATATTTGGCTGGAAAGACATCCGGCAAAATCCTGATACATTCCAGGCATTGGCTACTTTTAATGATGCGGGATTTTTATATTCATATAGTTCGAGCTATGCAAACAACTTTGGAGATTATAGTTGCATCCGGGGGAAAGAAGGTACTTTGTTCGCCGAAGGTGGAGAAGGAAGTCCAAGATGGTTTTTTATTCCTGAACACGTGCAGGAGCAGGAAAAATTTACTTTTTACAGTGGATTTGGAGATGCAGTTAAAAGTGGCAAAGCGAAGCTTGTTGTAGATCAGGACGAGTTCAAAGGAGAACTTCCGCCCATTGGACTTAGTGATAATAGCAAGTATCATCTCGACAATTGGGTTGATTGCATGAGAGCAAGAAACCAAAAAACTGCCGGCAACATTCACACCGGCTTTGCACATTCTATCGGTCAGATCATGGGCACCAAAGCCTATCGCGAGGAGAAAAAAATATATTGGGATCGAACGAAAGAGGAAATCACAGATAAGAAACCGGCATTCATATGAAACATTTTTCACTTCTTATTTATCAACAAAAAAACATTTTGAGTTTACCCGGATTAAAATGCTTCTTAAAATTTTAAAATAAAAATCAACATGGAAAACAGAAGGGATTTTATTAAAAAAACTGCGATGGGAAGTTTGGGCCTGGCCATTGGTGGCGTGGGTTTCAGTGCGAAGTCTTATGGATCGATCCTGGGTGCCAATGACCGGCTGACCTTAGCTGTCGTCGGCATTCGTGGCAGGGGCACCGCCCACATAGATGCCTGGTGCGCACTGAACAAGAGTCACAATGTCCGGCTGAAAACGCTCTGCGATACTGACGAACAATTTTTCGCCGAGCGCTCTAAATCGGTAACAGATAAAGGCCTGGAAAAACCGCTCACGGAGTGGGACATGCGGAAAGTTTTCGATGACAAGGAAGTTGACGCTGTATCTTTTGCAACGCCCAATCACTGGCATGCTCTTGGAGCAATCTGGGCTTGCCAGGCAGGAAAACATGTGTACACAGAGAAGCCAGCAATGCATAACATTTGGGAGGGTCGTAAAATGATCGAGGCGGCTCGTAAATATAATAAACGTATGCAGGTGGGATTTCAAAACCGCTCTATTGCCAATGTCATGGAAGCGATGCAATTTCTTCACGACGGTGGCATCGGCGATGTGTACATGGCCCGCGGACTTTGTGTAAAACCAAGAGATTCTTTCGGCATTGCGAAAGATAGCGAGCCGCCTGCAACGCTTCATTATGATCGTTGGCTTGGGCCCGCAACCTGGCGCCGGTACAATGAAATGAAAGGCCATTACAACTGGCACTGGTTCTGGGATACAGGAAACGGCGATACCGGAAACCAGGGACCGCATCAATTTGATATTGCACGCTGGGGACTTAATAAAAACGAACATCCCGTTTCCATTTATTCAACTGGTGGCATCTATGGAATCGATCCCCGTGAATGCGCCCAGGAAACGCCGAATACGCAAACTTCGTTATTCAAATACAAGGATGGAAAGGAGTTACAGTTCGAAACCCGTGGCCGTTATTCAAATGGTGAGTCAAGCCTGGACACAAGAATCGGCAACATCTTCTTAGGAACTGATGGATACCTGGAATTAGATGGCGGCACGTGGAAAGCATTCAGAAAAAGAGAAACAGAGCCTTTTAAATCTTCAAAAAAAGGAACAAGTAATGAAGCGATCTCTACCCTTGGAGGAAGCGACATTGAGCACTTTACAAACTTCATAGATGCGTTGAGATCCGACAAAGATGAGACTTTGCATTGCGATATCAACGAAGGATTTTTTTCAACAACTCTTCCTCTGCTCGCCAATATCTCATACCGCGTTGGCCGCGAAATAAAATTCATGGGCGCCAACATGGACAGAGAAATGGTGATCAATGATCCGGAGGCCAATGCCCTGCTGACAAGAGTCTATCGCCCGCCTTACGTAGTTACTGATGAAGTTTAGATTGATAATGAGGAGAGAATATTGCACAATAAATAAAATTCAAACGAACACGCGAAGTGATCGAACGACGCTTCATGCAAAGAAAAATTTAGAATGAATTTATCAAGACGCCTCTTTATAAAACAAAGCGGCACCGCAGCTTTCGGAGTTAGCATGTTGAATCAGTTGCCTGCGATCCCGGTGACTAATCTTCCGGCAATGAAGCTCGGACTTGTAACCTATCAATGGGGCAAGGATTGGGATTTACCTACTATCATCACCAACTGTGAAAAAACAGGTATCCATGG
>JBBSPT010000381.1:0-3284 GCA_038258515.1 Chitinophagales bacterium
CTACGATAAAAAATTCGACTGCGCCCTTTGGTAAGTAATAGACGTTTTGTTTGTGCGGTATAGGCTTCGGCTCTTTCCAGTAGTCTCTTTCGTAATAAGGATCAGTAAAATAAATTCCTCCTTTCGAATCGATCCAGCAATCGTTTGGACCGTTCAATCTTGTGCCTTTGTATCCCGGCGTCAACACTGTTTTTTCAGCTGCAGAATTGAATGAAACGAGCTGCCCTTCTTCGTCAGCACAGGCAACAAGATTTCCGGAGAGGTCAAAATACATTCCGTTTGCTCTTGACGCATCATCCGTAAAAAGTTTTAGTTCCCCTTCGGTGGTATATTTCCAAATCTTATTATTTGGCTGATCTGTAAAAAAAATATTTCCATCTCTATCCACAGCAGGTCCTTCCGTGAAACTGAATTGCTTTGAAATAAGTGTTGGCTTTGTTCCCGGGCTAAAAAGGTTCATATCATTGGTCGTTTTTGTTTTGTTTACTGAAGTGCTGCGGCAGCTAAGCAGCAACGACATTAAGGATACACAGACAGTGCCACAATACAATAAATGCAATCGATTTCTTTTCATGATGCCGTAATTAAATTCCAGTGACTTTGGTTTACACTAAGGGACACTTTAACCGATGAAACTTTTTTAGATTGTTTTTTTTTGATCGGCAATTCAAACTTTTGCTTCTGACATAGAAACGGAAGATGTGTCATCATCCAACACCGTATCTTCCTTGCGCTTTTTTCTTTCATCCCTTTTTGCGGAAATCATCATTGCAACCATCATGACCAGTGCGGTCAAAAGAATGACTTGTATAATGAGCGACCTGTTAACAAGGTAAATCCTGTCCCGCGGATCTATTGACAAAAAAAGCAAGATCGTGATAAGTCCCCGCGGCGCTACATACAACAAAGTTTTAAATGAGAGGTTTGAAAAACGCAACTGGAACACCCTGAAGGTATAAATAAGCAACACAATACCGACAGACCAGATCAAAGTTTCAGTATTGATGATTTCTTGAGTTTCAAGGAGAAACCCAAAGAAAATAAAGAAGATTGCCCTGATCAAAAAAGCCGCCTCAATCGTTAGCGCTTTAAATTTTTGTACTTCCTTATTCAGTTCTGCAGGTTTGAACCTTTCTATCCATTTGAACCGCTTGACCTCGTCAAGATTACCGATGAACAAACCAAACATCATGATGAATACAAGCGATGGAAGATTATAGATTTTTGAAATCTCATAAATCAGGAAGATCAATAAAATAATCGGCACAAATTTAATTTGGTGTTCTATTTTACTCAGCAGGTACGATAGCAGGATTGTTGCAACGAACGAAACGACGATGATAATTGCCACCTGCAAGATAAAATGCCCGAAAGAAGACATGTCTATCGTACTATGGAGTGCAATAAAATTAAAAAACAGGACACCTAAGATATCTGAAAGACTGCTCTCGTAAATGATATACTCTTTATTGAATGGGGAAAAGTTTTTTACTGATGGGATGGCAATGGAACTACTTATAACGCAAAAAGGAATCGCATTCGTTAAACTGTCCTTGAAAGAAAAATTACCGTAGTAATGAAATAAGGCGCCCAGTGAAAATCCAAGTGCCAGCATTGGGAAAAGTGCTCCGAAAAATGACTTCTTAATGAGAGTCACTTTAGACTTATTCAATTCCAACTCGAGTACACCTTCCAGCACGATTAATATGAGGCCGATCGTTCCGAACACCGGGAGGAATGGCGAAAAATCCGGCACGCGGATCTCAAAAAAAATAGTCCATTGCCGTGCCAGCCAACCCAGGAGCAGCAATAATATGACCGATGGGATTTTGGTTTTTGAAAACGTCAGATCAAACAAATAAGCCAGCAGAAGTAAAGAGCAAAATATTATTATTATGGCTGAGGTCATCTTGTAGGGGTAATTGATAGTGTAACATTTCCGCTTTAAACTTGTTCGGACAATCCAAATTAATCTATTAAATGGAAAATAGGACAACGGTCCGGAATCTAATTAAATTTTATTTTCCGGTCGACTTTGTAATGTTCCTGTTCTGTTCTAAATGAGCCGCCTTTTGCTCGACTTCTTCTCTGAGCTCCTTTTTATAATCCTGCAATTTTTTTGAGAGCCCCTCATCAGAAGTAGCTAGAATTTGAATCGCTAAAAGTCCGGCATTTTTCGCAGCATCCAGCGCTACCGTAGCAACAGGCACACCATTAGGCATTTGTAAAATTGACAATACAGAATCCCATCCATCGATGGAATTGGAAGATTTAATCGGGACACCGATAACCGGCAAAGTAGTGAAGGCAGCCACCATACCGGGCAGATGTGCAGCGCCGCCGGCACCGGCTATGATTACTTTCAATCCGCGGGGTTGAGCATTGGTTGCATACTCCACCATTCGCAATGGGGTGCGATGGGCAGACACGATGGTAAGTTCATACTCCACTTCAAATTTTTCCAAAATGTCTGCGGCAGCTTTCATCACTCTAAGATCGCTGTCGCTTCCCATGATAACTCCTGCTTTTATTCCCATGGGGCAAATTTACTTTCTTTACTTATCATAAGTAACCATTCATTTCACCATGCTCTTTATCTCCTGCAGTTTTAATAATGCTTCAACCGGTGTAAGCCTGTTGATATCTACTTCTTCAAGTATTTTCCTGATGTCTTCAAATGCCTGGGAGTGTGCATCGAATATGCTCAATTGGAGGCGGGGCGCAGTGATCGCTTTTAAATTTTCCCGGATGTTGCTTAAACTTTTTGACGTTGTACTATCTGCCGTCTCCAGGTCTTGATCCACATTTTTTGATTCCAGCTGCTTTAAAATTTCATTCGCTCTTTCAATCAATGATGGCGGCATACCTGCCATCTTCGCAACATGAATTCCAAAACTGTGCACACTTCCTCCCCGTGCGAGTTTTCTTAAAAAAATAATCCTGTTTCCTGCTTCCTTGTTGGTTATGTGAAAGTTTTTTACTCTTTCCAGTTTATTTTCCAGTTCATTCAATTCATGATAGTGAGTGGCAAAAAGCGTTTTTGGTGCGTTGGAAGATTTGTGCAGATGTTCAACGATGCTCCAGGCTATCGATATGCCATCATAGGTAGAAGTGCCACGGCCAATCTCGTCCAAAAGAATCAAGCTTCGCGAAGTAATATTGTTAATGATGCTCGCAGTTTCATTCATTTCTACCATAAAGGTGCTCTCTCCACTGCTGAGGTTATCATTGGCCCCAACGCGGGTAAATATTTTATCAGTCAGCGGAATTTTGGCTTCATCAGC
>JBBSPT010000382.1:0-3280 GCA_038258515.1 Chitinophagales bacterium
ATATTTATTTAAAAATGAAAACTTTTTTTTGCTTATGCTTAGTGGTTAATGATAACTGGAAATTTCTATTCCTCCCAGCACGCAGGTCCCTCTTATAATTACTACCTTTTTAGGATTGGCTTCAGCGGTATTCACCGTGCGTTTATCCTCAATGCCACCTAATATTGCGGTCACATTATTTTTAATCAGCCAGTCAGATGGAACGATCAATTTAGTTCCACCCAACACATTACTTATTTCGATTACGATCGTCTGCCTGATGTCTGCTTTTAATAAATTTATTTCCGCTCCACCCATAAAACAATTGACATGTCCCCCTCTGAAATCTTTTGACAAAACAATTTTATTGACTCCACCCAGCACTGCGTTTACTTCAAGGAATTCCTGAATATCGTCCTTTTCGCTATTGATCCTGCTCAGGGTAGCGTCATCACGTGAAAAAGGCACATTCACGTCGACGCCTCCGCTATCAGGACTTTCCGGGGGATTGCCAAATTCATTGTTTCTATATCTCCATGCCCGTGCCCGGAAATCCCATGCATTGCGTGGCCTGAGCAGGTGTAAAAGTCCTATTGAAATAAGAATAGCCGGAACAATATAATTGTGGAAATTAAGATCAGGATTGTTTTGGTCGATCAGGAAGAACGATCCAATCAGTATCATGATAATTGAGCCGGAGTTTCGGAAACCACTTTTCAATCCTATTAATAATCCAATGGCGATCAACAAAACCGGCCAGGTAAATATCCAGCCCGGAATCGGTGCGCCCATTTTATAGGCTAGCAATAAAGCGCCGGCAATGATTAAAAAAAGACCGCTCCAAACTCTTGGGGTGCGACTCCCGCCAAAACGCTCAGCATCCTTTTGTTTCTGTTCCATATTTCAAATTTTTTAGTTGTTAAAACAAATGTACCTCTCATACGCAGCGATAAAAAGGACTGATAGGCTTATACAGTGAAAAAATCGGTGAACACGGTTTAATCGACGGTAAAGACTTTAATTTTACGTATTCACTCTTCGCTTTCAGTATCCTTATTTTTGCGAATGGCCCAAAAAAAACTGAAAAGATTTGCTGAAATAAAAACCTTTGGGAATGTATTTGAGTACCCCGAGAATATAGCGGGACATTGGAAAGAGTTTTTTAAAAATGATAACCCAATTGTACTCGAACTTGCTTGCGGAAAAGGCGAGTACACTACCGGGCTTGCAACATTGCAACCAGGAAATAACTATATCGGGGTAGATGTAAAAGGAAACCGGATCTGGGTGGGAGCCAGGTTTGCGAAGGAAAATAAGCTAACTAACGTGGCTTTCCTGCGAACGCAAATTCACCAGATCAGCTCTTATTTTGAAAAAAACGAAGTGAAAGAAATTTGGGTGACTTTCCCCGACCCGCAGTTGAGAATATCCCGGTCCAACCGGCGTCTCACCCATCCTCGCTATCTTAGGTTGTACTACGAATTCCTTCTACCCGGCGGCAGCATTCATTTAAAAACAGATTCTCCGGATCTCTATTATTTCACGAAAAGGGTCATTGGCCTATTTAGTTTGAAATTGCACGAAGACATCAAAAATATTCACGATCAGGAAAACCTTTCGGAAGAACTGAGAATAAAAACCCATTACGAAAAACTTGACATCGCAAAAAGCAACAGCATTTTTTATCTCCGCTTTTCACTTCCTGAAACTGGAATTCCAAATGCTGACGCTGAGCTTGAAAAGCTGTTGAAGTTTGATAACAAATCAGTGACCCGATGACTAAATTTATTGAGGGAGTCGATTTTTATTACAATCAAAAGGGCTATGTTGTCCTCACAGAAAAATATTTGCTAGAGCGAAACTTCTGTTGTGGCAACGGATGTTTGCATTGCCCTTACAATTACAAAATGGTTGCTGAGCCGATGAAAACTATACTTATAGACAAGCGAAAAAATGAAAAAAAACAATAAGGTTGAGCCTCTTCGTGCGTCAACAAAAGAATACAGTTTTTTTGAAGATGTTTATTCGGTCGTTCGCCAAATTCCCAAAGGTAGAGTTACGTCATTCGGCGCAATCGCAAACTACCTGGGGACAAAATCATCGGCACGGATGGTAGGCTGGGCCATGAACGGCGCTCATGTAGCATCCCCTGGAGTGCCTGCTCACCGGGTGGTAAACAGGAACGGAATGTTAAGCGGTAAGGCCCATTTTCAAACGCCCACAATGATGGAAGAACTGTTAGCAAAAGAAAATGTGAAGGTTGAAGACGATACAGTTGTTGATTTTAAAAAAATATTTTGGGATCCACTGACCGAATTAGGGCTTTAGGAGGTTGAGCCAAACAATACAAAAAATAAAAGTGAAGCTGAAAACAGATCAGGTATAATAAGGACTAATCAGCAAATACACAGCAACTCCGGTAATCGCCACATAGAACCAGATAGGCCATGTAATCCTTGCAATTTTTCGATGGCGAACATAGTCCCCACTGAGTGCCCTGTAGGCGGTAAATAAAATAAATGGCAACACAATTCCGGCCAGGGGAATGTGTGTCATCAGGATAGCATAATAAATATATCGGAGATTTCCGGCCTGTAATTTTTCACCTGGACTTAAAAAGCCATCATGGTCGAGATCGCCAAACCTGGTATCGCTGCTCAACAAATGATGCGCTGTATAAGAAATGAAAAACAGCAATGAAAGTGTAATCGCGAAAAGCATCAGTTTTTTATGAAGAAAATATTTGCCTTTTCTGACCGCATACAAAGCAACAATCAGCAATAAAGTCACAACGCTGTTGATTACTGCATTTATGGTTGCAAAAATGTGAGGATTAAAACTGGGATCGGCGTCAATTTTCACCTCTGAAAGCAATGCAATCAATCCAAAGGCAATTAAAGAAACGATCCAAATAATAATCCGGGCCTTTCTATTTTGTGGCGGTAATTGGGGAGGGGGAAATCCTTTATTAATAATTGCCTGCATAGATTTTAAGAAATAATAAATTCTAAAGTTGGATACATTACTGTAGCCTAACTGCGGTTAAAAAGTTCTTTTAAGAATTCCCCGAAAGTTTTTTTTCTGTCTTTTTCCAACATTAATAACGGTATGTCGCGAACAAGCTTTTTCTGAGCTGCAGAATCCAGTCCTCCGTACCAGCCTCGCACTATCCGTTCTTTATCCAGCACAAAAAATTTCTCTGTGTGTACGAAAGCGGTATCCACATTCACATCTGCAATATTTGCCTTAATTTCTTGTAATGCGAACCGGTAAATACTATCACGATTTCCTGTCAGTAATC
>JBBSPT010000383.1:0-3278 GCA_038258515.1 Chitinophagales bacterium
ATACAAATTGTACTGATTCGGTGGGCTTACAGTTTCACAAAAAAGAATGGATTATAAAAAATAATGTTTATAACCTCTGCTGGTTGGCTCTCTGCGGTTGCTTTTTGAAATAAAAAGAAATGAAAAAGAATATCGTTAATTAAATGAGGTGAGACTTATCTTCACATGAGCTCCGTCAGGGTTTAAAAACAAATTACAGGCATTCGCCATCAACCTGGTGCTTCACCGGTGAAGAAGCCGTTGATAACCTTAGAATTTCAGTACATTTCGCATCTCTTATTCTCAAAATGGAGTTACAGCGCAGCTTTACTCCTTGCATTTTGACTGCACATGAAAATCTAACGGCGGGAATGAATTCCGTCCTTTGCCTTCTTCTTGCAAATGAGACTATCAGTTATCTCCCAGTTATCGCTTTCGCCGCGATCCATCCACTCGTCCATGCATGTTGAAAATTAAACCCACCGGTGATTCCATCGACATCAAGAATCTCTCCGGCAAAAAATAAATTTGGAATTAATTTGCTCTCCATCGTATGTGGATTTACTTCGTTTAAGCAAATACCTCCTGCCGTTACGAATTCTTCTTTGAAAGTAGTCTTGCCTGTTACAGGAAAGTTCTGTGAACACAAAATTTTCGCTAACTGGTTTTGCTGTTTGGCTGCAAAATCTGCCCAACGGGCACTTTCATCGATATTACATTGGTTCAAAAAGTACTCCCATAATCTTTGTGGAATTCCAAACGGATTTCTATTTATAATTTTTTGTCCCCCTATTTCATTTCGGATAAACCGGATTTTTTCAAGAACCGAATTTTCATGATAGCCATTCAGCCAGTTTATTGAGATCGAAAAATTATAATTAAGTGTGGCCAACTCTTTCGCAGCAAAGGCTGATAACTTTAAAACCGCCGGGCCGCTAAATCCCCAATGCGTGATTAGCAAAGGGCCTTGCTGTGAAAATTTAGTTCCGGTAATTTTCACAACAACATCATTTACTGAGATACCCATCAATTCAGAGATGGGATTTTTTGGAACATTGAAAGTGAACAAAGAAGGTACAGGGGTTTCAATTTGATGACCAAGATTTTTGAGCCAATCATATTGAATTGCTTTTGGGAAACCACCACAGGCAATGCAAACAAAATCAGCTTCCATTGTTGAACTATCTGCAAAGCCTATTAAAAAATTATTTTCATTTTCACCGTGAGCAATTTTTTCAATTTTAGAGACGGTTTGATTCAGAAATATTTGCACCTGATTTTTATCAGCTTCTTCAAGTAAACATTGAGCTATCGTTTCCGATGAATTGCTTTCGGGGAACATTCTTCCATCTGTTTCAGTTTTCAGGTTCACCCTTTTTTCTGCAAACCATTGAATCGTATCAGTTGTAAAAAAGTGATGAAACGCCTGCTTCAAAAATTTCGTACCGCGTGGATATTTTTTTACCATTTCAGCAATGCTGAAGCAGGCATGGGTAACATTGCAACGTCCACCACCACTCACTCTTACTTTAGTCAGAAGTTTACTGGTCTTTTCAACTATTATCACTTCGAGATTTGAATTTGCATTCGCAGCATTTATAGCGCAGAAGAATCCCGCTGCGCCTCCGCCTATGACAATGAGTTTCTTCTTCATCATTCGAAGTGTAAGTTCAAATAATAAATCGCTAAAATGCGAACATAGTATTGTAGCACACAATCATATTTTTGGAAAGCGCAGAGTTCCGTCCCTATTTTTTAAACGAATAAAATGTTACCCAATCTATTTCCATTTCCACAGGCAAATCAGCATCGTCAATTGCCCCTACCCAACTTCCGCCAAGTTGCATGTCAATTAACAGGTATTGCTTATCCATATTAAAAGGAAACTGTCCGGGCTTATCTGTTTCAATGCGTGGATAGGAAAATGTTTTTTTATCATTTACAAAAAACACAAGGCTATCGGCGTATTTATCAACGCGATAGGTATTGAATCCGGCGGGGTTTATTGGAGCTATGCCATGCGAGACGGGATCATTCTTAATCTTCAGGTCAAGGGTATAATGCGAATGCACCGTTTGATAAGCGATAGAATCAAAGCTCAGCCGCTCCATAATATCTATCTCTCCCCCATCGGGCCACTTCTTATTTTCCGGCAGCATCCAAAACGCCGGCCATGCACCTTTTGCGCCATTTAACTTTGCTCTTATTTCTAATCTTCCCTCGCCGAAACTTACTTTCTTATGAGTATAAACGCCGCCAGTAATATAGTGGGATGTGTCATTAACAAGGTTATCATTCTTCAATCCTTTTAGAATGAGTTTACCGTCCCGCATTTCATAACAACCATCAAAATCAGACATGTGCCTGTTCCAGTCGGAAGTGCCTCTCGGTATTTTTGTCCAACGGGTTGTATCCAAAAATTGTTGGTTAAAATCTTCCTCCCACGAAAGTTTTGTATTGTTGATTTTTTTGGAGCTTGAGCAGGACGCAATTACCAGTAGCAAAATAATAAATACCGGGGAAAAAACTTTTTGATTCATGATAGATATTTTAAGGTGCATGATGTTGTTTCTATATCATTTAGTTCCATAATGCCTTTCGAGCGGTTTTCTGTATATAAACCTGTGCACTTTGAAAAAAGACATACTGAAAGTCTCCGTAAAGATAAATTGATAAGGCCTATATCTATTACAATGTTATTGCATTTGAACGATAGGAATTTATTTGAGATCGTCAGGTCTCAGATTTTCGGTCGATTTTGAATCCAGTCTTCCAGGAGAACCCCGTGCAACTATCGAAAAATTTGGTGAAAAGTATTATTCTAAAAAATTCCTGATAAAAAATTTGATTGCTAACAAAAACCATTTTATTTTCGCGGTGTACTACTTAACTAATACACTAATGATTGAAATAAAAAACTTGTCTTTTGGTTACAATCGAAAAAAACTTTTGTATAAAGATTTAAGCCTCACACTTAATTCCGGCAGCATTTATGGCCTGTTAGGGAAAAATGGCGCTGGCAAATCAACTTTATTAAAAAATATTATAGGTCTGCTATTCCCGACCTCGGGAAGCATTTCTGTGAATGGCTTTACTCCGCGAAACAGGTTACCATCATTTCTTGAGACCATTTATTTCATCCCTGAAGAAGTGTATGTTCCTTCTTTAACTGCTGCCAAATACGTCAATTTATTTTCACCCTTCTATCCTGCGTTCAACAGGGAACAATTGATGGATTACCTTAAAACATTAGAAGTAGATACCGAAAGCAAACTCAATAAGCTTTCATTTGGCCAGCA
>JBBSPT010000384.1:0-3269 GCA_038258515.1 Chitinophagales bacterium
ACCATTGATTTATGGCGAAGAATATTTTTGCTTTTTTAAGGATGAGTATATAGGAACGGCAACGTTTACCAACGATCCTTGCATCGGTGACAGCTTTGTACTGATGATGGTTAACAAACGCCGCGGCCTTGAAGAAATTTTCATCATGCCTGACTACTGGGTGATGAAGACCGAACAGGATTCATAGCCTTGGCGGATACAAGTTAAATTTCTGTCTCCGCAAAAAAACTACCGGGACATATATCTTTTAACTTTCATACTTTACTAACGCAAAGCCATGGCCGATCTCAAGAGATTAAAACTTTCGTGCATTTGCCAAGATGATTAAGGCTCCAACTCCGTTCTTTTGTTAAAAATAAAGTTTGACCATGCTAACCCGATAAAAACAATTAATTAACTTAAACGTTTAAAAAATAGTAGGGTCAAAAAACGTAAATTCATTCATCAGAATAAAATCACAACGCATGACATCTCTTTCGGAAACCTGGTTCACAGAAGGCTATATTGATTTTGAACAAAAGAAATACACCTTGCTGGCTTACCTGCAACATGTAAATGGCTACTTTGACCAACACAAACTTTATCCGGAACTTTCTGATATTATTTTTCACTACAACAATATCGTTGCATTCCGGGAAAACAGGCGATTTCTCCAGGAGCACTTTCCAAAACAGCTTACGGAAATAAATATGCAGAAACTGCAGGTTGTGTATGAGAAAATGATAGAAGACAGCGAACTGATGAACCAACTGGAAGAAATAATTCATTACTCGGCACAGGAAATCAAAACGACTATTCAAAACGGAACAGAGATCTATGAATTTGTAGAAGCCAAATTAAACATTGAACCTGTCGGCATTATTTCTTTGGATACGAAAGAAGGATATCTTTTGATTTGCGACGGACGCCATCAATCAACAGTGGCTTACGAATATCATTTAACCATTTACGAAAAGCACAATGAAAAATACCGTGGGATAAGAACCAGTTTTGTGAATCAATGGATAAGATCTGTGAGCAACTCACCTGAGAATATTAAAGCAGAGCTTATCAGGAATCGGCGTGATTTTCCAAACCCTGCCGTATACAATGTAGAAACAGAACTAACCTATCCCATGGAAGAAACCTTGCTGCCGGTGATCAAAAGAAGTTTTGTGAAATACATAAGTTCCTAAAGCACTCTTATCTTTTCCAAATATTCCTGCAGCCGAAAATCTCCTGCATAAAGAGTTTCTCTTCTTTACTTTCGGCAAACTTGAAGAAATCTCGTTGCGTTTTACAGTTGCTCCAGGGAAACTTGATGTTTATTGGCGTTGGCGTAACTGGTATTTCAAGCAACCTGTTTTATAAAGGGTATTATTCTTGTAGTAAATTGAAACTACCATTCAATTCTATTTTCATTTAAAAAAACAAAATCAAAAAAATGGACAGTCTAAAAGGTAAAGTCGCTTATATAACCGGCGGGAGCAAAGGCATTGGCTTGGGAATCGCCAAATCATTATTGCAATTGGGCATGAAAGTCGCAATCACAAGCAGGAGTTTGGACGCTGCAAAAAAAGCTGCTGAATCTCTTAACCAGAACGGTGAAAATATTTTGGCCATTGAATCAGATGTAAGTTCCATGGCTGACGAAGTAAATGCGGTTAAAAAAGTGACCGCTCATTTTGGAAAACTCGATGTGTTGGTTGCCAATGCAGGAGTTGGACATTTTGCACCAATTGACACATTGTCTGAACAGGATTGGAAAAACACTATTGACACCAATCTCACAGGAGTGTTCAATAGTGTAAAGGCAAGCCTCGATGCTTTAAAAAAATCAAAAGGATACATTATCACTGTGGCAAGTCTTGCCGGCACTAACTTTTTTGAGAATGGTTCGGCCTACAATGCAAGCAAGTTTGGACTGGTCGGATTTACACAAGCAATTATGCTGGATCTTCGCAAACACGATATCAAAGTGACGACCATCATGCCGGGTTCCGTGGCCACGCATTTCAACGATCATACGCCATCCGATGCTGATTCGTGGAAGATACAACCGGAAGATATTGGTGAACTCGTTTCAGATATTTTGAAAATGCATCCCAGAACTCTGCCGAGCAAGATTGAAGTGAGGCCATCAAAACCTTCTAAAGGATAATTTCAAAAGAAATAGTCAATCTTTCCGTGGAACAAAATGGATGACTTTTTTAAAATGTTTCAACAAGGAATCATCAACTTTGGTTTCGGGCCTTGTGGCAAATATCGCGACTGAATTATTCTCCTCCAGCTTCCTGAGCAGGTAGCTTACTTCCTGGTTGGCATACTTGTCATGTGAATCTTGTACCTCTGATCGCTTTCCAAACAATGCATCGGCTTCATCAAAATACAAGATTGCATGTTTGCTTTCAGCACGATCGAGAATTTTGTCAATGTTCTTTTCCGTTTCGCCAATATATTTTGAAACAATTTCATTAAGATCAACGTGCAATACTGATTTTCCTGCAACTGTTCCGAGCAATGAGGCCGCTGTCTTTTTTCCTGCACCACGGTCTCCACGAAATAAAAACGAATGTGCCCGTTCTGTTTGCTCCTGCTGTTGACCAATCAATTCTCCCGCTTTTTGTAGTTCTTCTTTTGCCTTTTCACCGATATGAAGATCGTTCCAGTTTTTTGTTGTGTTGATATACATAACGGAATTATTTTACCTGGAATTTACGGATAAAAACATGTTTATGATTTTCTTGCAACCAGGTTAAGCAGCTTTCGATCAAGCTTATGACCATACCAGTCCTCGTATGCAACATCGGATCTTCCTGAATCGAGTATTCCAAAATCCCCGATAAAATTCCAAAGTGCGATTCCTATTTTATTTGTAAAAAGAATATCCGTTACATCGCCGAACCAGGCCAGGAAAACATCGTGCGGAGTTCTTTTCCAGGCTCCGGCCTCACCACAATGCACGCCAACACCGGTCTTCGAAAGTGCAATCCATGGCTTGTAAAAGTCTTCAAGCATTTCCCTGCTGAAATATTTTTGCCCCATCTGGCCAGGCCATTTTGGCTCAGGTAAATTTGTCGTGTCCTTATTTGCCCACGGAGCTTTATAATGCGATATCTGTCCCGGGAAATACCCCCTGCAGCTTTGGGCAATATTAAGATCTGCAATCTCAGGAATCACAGTGCTTCCGGTGTTATTTCCATCAGCAATTACAAGCGCATCTTTCTTTTCCTTCCGAATCGCATCCATTGCACCGATAGCCACTTTTCTATAAACGTCTCCCGGCACAG
>JBBSPT010000385.1:0-3253 GCA_038258515.1 Chitinophagales bacterium
ATAGCAGCACTTTTCGATTTTTAGCAAACTAACGGTAGCACAAACTAACGGTAGCAGAGGTGTGGTACGTTCAACTACTTGCCTATTGCGCTTGAGCGATCTTTAGTAATAATTAAAACCTTCCCACTGACCGCGAATTTGTTTTTAAGAATTTCTTAGCCTTACTTGAAAAAAACACAGCTCACTTCATATACCACTTCTCAGCATTTTTATAATACAGTTTATCAACTACACTTTTCGGAAGTTGCACGCCTTTAAATTTTCCATTCACGAGGGGAGATTCAAGAGTGTCACCACTGGTAAAATATTTCCAGTCTCTCGTCCATAATTCATGGGCATGAGTGGTGATAGAATCAGGATTATCAGGTTCGTTTTCTTCGAGATCCGTTCCATAAATAAGCCTGTCCTGGTATTTGATAAAGAAGTCGTGGACCTTTTGCCATTCTTTCAAAGTTTGATATTGAAAATGGCCGACACGCTCGGCAAAATCCAATGCCATGTTTGGAAACTTGTCAAGCCTTTTCGCCATTTCATCCACACTCCATTCCATGCTTCCAAGATGTGCTCCCACAAATCTCAGGTCGGGATGTTTTTCCAGCAGGTGATCCCTGGCATCTATCTGCGCTTCATAGGAAGGATATTCCGGGTGGAGATACATGTAATATTCCGGGTGGTCTTTAAAGTAAGACCTGTCATTATTGGTGGTCATCTGATCCAGCGGAAGCCAGCAGGCACGGGGTTCTCCTAAATGACCGCAGACAGGCTTGTGATTTTGTTCAAGGTAGTTGAAGATGGAATCAAACATGGGATTGTCTATCATTATAAAGTTGCTGTCCGGATCCTTGATGTCCATCCCAATATTTTTCCAAACTTTAATCCCCAGTGCTCCGTTCGCAAATGACTGTTTTAAATAATCTATTTGCCGTCCGGCCCATCCCGGTTGATTCCTTGTGGCAGTTTCAAATGTGGTTAAATAAAAAATATCTTTTGGATAGTTTAACCGTTGCTGAAGGATGTAATATTGCTGGCTGTCAATAGTTGGATATCCGGGAACTTCGCAGTTCAGGCTTATCATTTTGAAATTATCTTTTATCGCTTGTTTTACCATATCCGGCCTTGTAACATGAATGTGCACATGCGCATCGATTTTTTTTACGGAGGAATAATCTTCCGGAGTATAATATTCTTCCTTTTGAGTACCTCCGGAATTACATGCCTGCAAAAAAATGAACGCGAGGCAAGGCGACAGAAATTTCAGAAATCGGTTATTCATTTACTTACTTATTTTAGTGTGATTGTGATTTTGTTAGCATGGGCTTTGCCTTATCGCGGGCAACTTTTCTCTCACCAGTTCGGAACCACCTGCGTCGCTGCAGCAAATGTTTTTCGCAAATCTATTTCACGGTTGTCTCTTAAATTACTCTTCAGCGTTTTTATAAAAATACTCTCTATTTCAGTCGCAGGATTTATTTTAAAGACTCCTCTTTGTATGCTTCCGTCAGTATTTGATTCGCCATTCTCTGATGTTTTTCATTTCGGAATTTGCGTTGCCTTTTCACTAATTTGCAAATGGACCTTCACAGATGGATACAAAAACTTGTTTTAAGCAAATAAACAAAGATTTGAACAATGAAAATTACCAGGACAGAGATTTATAAGCTCAGTATTCCAATGCATCCTTTTACTATAGCGACGGGAACGATGAACTTCGCACAGAACATTTTCATCAGGCTTCATACTGACGGAGGGTTTTATGGTGTCGGCGAATGCTCTGCATTTCCGATGATTGTGGGCGAAACGCAGGCGACCTGTTTTGAGATGGCAAAAGATTTCGCCCAAATCTGGAAAGGAAAAGATCCCCTGGAAATCCCCGAACGTATGGAAGAACTGCATGCATTTACAGCCTTCAATTCTACAGCGAAGAGCGCCTTCGACATAGCACTTTATGATATCTCTTCCAAAGCTTCAAACTTGCCTTTATACAAATTTCTAAACGGGTCAAAAAAAGAAATGGAGACCGATCTTACGATAGGAATTGCCTCTCCGGAGAGTATGGCAAATACTGCAAAGCAATACAGCGAAAGGGGAGTAAGGATCATCAAAGTGAAACTCGGGAAGAGCCGCGATGAAGATATTGAGCGGATAGAAAAGATCAGGGAAAAAATTGGAGGCGAAATCATTATCCGGATAGATGCGAATCAGGGCTGGAATTTTGAAACTGCGGTGGCGGTTCTTGCGGAAATAGAAAAATACAATATCGAATTTTGTGAGCAACCCATGCGCAGTTGGGACGATGATAAATTGCCGGATCTTCGGAGGTTAACCAACGTTAAAATCATGGCCGATGAAAGTGTATTCGACCATCATGATGCTGAACGATTGATTGGTGCAGGAGCATGTGATTCTGTAAATATTAAATTTTCAAAATCCGGTGGTATCCTCGAGGCAGAAAAAATTAACCAGGCATGTGAAGTAAATCAAATTCCGTGTATGATAGGCGGCATGCTTGAGAGCCGGGTTGCATTGACGGCGTTTGCACATTTCGCGACTGCCCGGGAGAACATCATTTTTTATGATATGGACACCTGTATGCTCGGTCACAAAATTGATCCCGTGAAGGGCGGTATTCAATTCAATGGCTTTTTGATTGACCTGCCCGATGCTCCGGGAATTGGAGCGGATATCGATGACGAATTTTTGAAAGGACTTGAAAAAGTTGTAGTATAATTTCCATGTAAAAATTAAATAAAATTTTATGTATAAGATGCCTGGATCACGAAGAAAATTTATAAAGAATATTAGCCTTACGGCTGTGGCTTTGAGCCAATCCGGACTTGTTCATAGCCAGTTCAAAAACAAAAAGAATGACGATAAAAAAAGAATAGGAATTATCGGATTGGATACCTCCCACAGCATTGAATTCACGAAACTGATAAACGGTAATGAGGGAAATTTTCAGAACAAAGGATACAGAGTTACGGCCGCCTATCCCAGGGGGAGCGCTGATATAGAATCCGCAGTTAGCAGAATTCCTGAATATACAGAAACCATTAAAAAGATGGGAGTAGAGATTATGGATTCAATCGATGAATTGCTGAAGAAGACTGATTTTATACTGCTGGAAACGAATGATGGAAGAATACACCTGCAACAGGCTCTTAAGGTAATAGCTGCGGGAAAGCCATTGTTTATTGATAAGCCTATTGCGACATCGTTGAAAGATGCGAAGGCGATTTTTGATGCTGCTGAACGC
>JBBSPT010000386.1:0-3248 GCA_038258515.1 Chitinophagales bacterium
AAGCAGGCAGCAGGAACAAGATAAGAAAGCTGTATGTTGCTAACATCGGACATCTTTCCCATGATAACCGGAAATACAGCGCCACCAACTATTGACATAATCAGCAACGAAGAGCCTTCCTTTGTTTTTGATCCGAGACCACGGATGGCCAAAGAAAAAATAGTGGGGAACATGATCGACATGAAAAACTCTACGCCCGTTAATGAATACACAGCGAGTTTTCCCTGCACAAATACGGCAACAATCAATAGCACAATATTTATAATGCTGTATAACGCCAGCAGCTTTGCCGGTGAAATATATTTCATAAGAAATGTACCTGCAAAGCGACCAATCATAAAACCAAGCAATGCTCCTGATAAAAAAAGTGCGGCGGCCTTCTCTTCAATTCCAGCAACCCGTTCAGAAAAGCGGATAAAGAAACTGCTTACGCAAACCTGCGCTCCGACATAAAAAAATTGAGCTAACACTCCAAACATCAGGTTCTTTTCTTGCAACACGGATCCTTCCACTTCAAGTGACTTATCCTGTTCGACAATTTCGGGGAGTTTTGTTTTGTATAAAAAAATTGCAACCAGTAGCACAACGACCCCGATGATAATGTAGGGAATCTTGACAGCGGAGGCTTCGAAATTTAAATAAGCGTTCAATTCCTGTGCACTCATTGCAGCTTCCTGTTGCGGCGACAACACCTTACCGGAAAGAATAAATGTGCCCCCAATCAACGGAGCGAGGAATGCCGCAAGGCCATTGAATGATTGGGCAAAATTGAGTCTCTGCGTGGATGTTGCAGGATCACCGAGCACAGTTATATATGGATTTGCAGCGGTTTCCAGGAAGGCCAGACCGCAGGCAATTACAAAAATTGCAAAGAGGAAAAATGCATAGGATCTTGTTACTGCTGCAGGATAAAAAAGGAAAGCTCCGAGCGCAAACAAAATCAAACCGACTATAATTCCTCCCTTGTATCCATAACGGTTCATAAATTTTCCGGCAGGAAAGGCTAATAAAAAGTAGCCGAGATACGATGCGGAATCGATCAACGCAGACTGCAAATCTGAAAGCTGACAGGCTTTTTTTAAGTGAGGTATCAGGATCGGATTCAAATTCAATGCAAAACCCCATAAAAAGAAAAGAGAAGTAACAAGAATAATGGCAAAGCGCTTGTTGTTGGATGGCATAGAAAATGTTTAAATCAAATTAAGAGGCTATCGTTTTGATCTTTTATAAAAATAGTATGACTATTGCGATGCAGTTTGTCGTATTCACTTCGATCAATAATTTTCAGCGAGTCCAGGATTTTTCTATGAAATATAAAAACATTATGACTGAAAGTTTTCATCGGGTGATAATAAAAATATGCTAATGAAAACTTATCCGTCAAATATAATTCACAGGGGAATTCGAACAATGGCTTCCACTTATTGTTATTAATAAATGTATTTTGTAAATCTAACAAAAGAAGCCAACCAATTAATTTTGATTTTTTATGAAAGCAATCTGGAACAACAAGATCATAGCTGAAAGCAATATTACCATAAGTGTGGAAGGGAACCAATATTTTCCTGCTGATTCAGTCATACGTGAATTCATGGAGCCGTCTGGTAAGCATACAACCTGTCCCTGGAAAGGAGAGGCTTCCTATTATGATATCAACGTAGATGGGAAAGTAAATGAAGGCGCTGCATGGTACTATCCTCAACCAAAAGAAGCCGCCGGTCATATCAAAGATCATATTGCATTTTGGAAAGGTGTTTCAATAGAACAATAACTATTCTACCACAGACCAGGTGTAACCAAGAGGTGTTAACGTAGATGTGATCTCAGCATCGTAGTCACGATTTTTATATCCTGTGCAGGCAACATCGGGGGAAATTCGAAATGTCCGTTTCACCAACCCATTGGATAGAACAATGTCTTTACTATTTTCAGTTATATGGATGATTGCCTTTGCAGGAACAGGCCCCACCAACCAGTTGCGTTGGACCATCTGCCGGTCATAAGAAGAATTCCAAACCGGCAATGATATAGTAGTCTGCGCATAGCCGACATGAAAAAAAATTACCAGAAAAAAGAAAAAGAAGTTGCGCATAATATTTTGGTAAAGCAAGAAAGAATTTTTGCAATACGGACAGCAGGAAAGTTTTCCATCACCTGGTTCACTCAATAACATTCCGGTGGTCGATGGGTAGCCAGACATGGAAAGTAGAACCTTTACCAATCTTACTATCCACCCAAATCTTTCCTCCCTGGCGATTGATGATCTCGGCACAAATGTATAGGCCAATTCCCATTCCAGGAAAGGTGATCTGGCGTTCGTCACTTACGCGGTAAAACTGGTTAAAAATTTTCTTTTGCTCTTTGGCCAAAATACCGATACCAAAATCCTGCACACTTAATATTACGCCCTCCTCATTGGTGTGCGTTGAAACAACAATTTCTTTGGTGCCAGGAGAATACTTTATGGCATTTGAAATAAGATTGTCAATGACCTGGCTGATTTTATTGTTGTCACCAAAGATGCTGATGGCGCCCCCTATCTTACTTTTTATTTTATGACTTCCGGAAGTTTTTTGCATATAATCAATCACTTCGCGGACAAGCGCATTAAAATCAAAAAAGTCTTCATTGTAAATCAGCTTGCCTTTCTGCATTTTTGTAACGTCAAGCAAGTCTTCGATGAGCGTTGTAAGCTTATTCACCTGGCTGTTCATTCTCTTCATAAGGCTCAAAGAATCTGTGTCATTTTTTTCTCTGA
Organism: Chitinophagales bacterium; assembly: GCA_038258515.1. GTDB lineage: Bacteria > Bacteroidota > Bacteroidia > Chitinophagales > Chitinophagaceae > Ginsengibacter. The sequence goes on from JBBSPT010000386.1 coordinate 2,759, forward strand.
GATTCATTTCTACAATCTGTGTATAAGCCTTTATCGTGGTCAATGGAGTTTTCAGTTCATGGCTGGCCATCGCCATAAAATCATCTTTCATTCGCTCCATTTCTTTTTGCTTCGTAATGTCTGTGTTGGTTCCCAACCATTGTATTACTTTTCCTTCTTCATCGTGGATAGGCGCTGCTCTCGTGAGAAATTGCCGAAAGGTTCCATCCGCGCCTTTTAAAGGAAATACCATCTCAAAAGGCTCCTCTGTGGCTATCGCTTTTTGCCATCTTTCCACTACCGCGGGCAATCTTTTCGGATCGTGAAACGATTGCCAGGCCCAGCCGTCCGACTGCTCTTTGTTGGTGCCGGTGTACTCATGCCACCGGTCGTTGTACCATGAGATCGACCCTTCTGCATCCGAAATCCATGCGAGATTAGGAATATTGTTTGCCATGGTTTCAAACCTGTCTTTCAATTCCTCAGTATTTTTTCTTGAAAGCACTTGTTC
>JBBSPT010000387.1:0-3210 GCA_038258515.1 Chitinophagales bacterium
CCCGATTCCGTTCTTAGAAGTTTTTTGATCATTTGCCGGTTCCGGCGTGGTAAACATTAAGTTTCCAACACAAACCATGATAAAGATTGCAGTGACGGTAAGGTGGCTCTTCTGAATTTTATTTAGGGAAGGAAACATAAAAGCATCAGTGTTAAGTTTGGTCTCGGTTCCAAAGAAAAACAGTTTCTACCGCTTCTCAAATGTAAGCTAATCGATGCGAAAAGACTAAGCAAAAGCTGATCCATGATGGCTGAACTTCAAAATATTGAACAAGGACATTCAATCGAAAAAATGGCTAAAAATGTGCATTCACGGTCCACTTTGATTCGGCCTCGCATTTTATATCTGAAGTCTAATTTCCCTAAGTTTGTTGGATGAAAATCGATATTATTTCCGTCGTTCCACAACTGATGGAAAGTTTTTTTTCTCATTCTATTTTGAAGCGTGCCAGGGAGAAAAACCTCGTCAAAATAAATCTGGTGAACCTGAGAGAATACACTTCCTATAAACGCGGGCAGGTAGATGATTATCAATTTGGTGGAGGCGCAGGACTCGTAATGATGCCGGAACCTTTAGTGAATGCAATTGAATTCCTGAAGAAAGAAACTATTTATGATGAAATTATTTTTCTTACACCGGATGGAGAAAAATTCAATCAAAGAATGGCGAATACTCTGTCTTTGAAAAATAACTTGCTACTGATCTGTGGTCATTACAAAGGAATTGATCAGCGTGTCCGGGATCATTTTATTACAAAAGAAATTTCAATTGGAGATTATGTGCTGAGCGGCGGAGAGTTGGGAGCTGCGGTCGTCACGGATGCAATAGTTAGATTGTTGCCCGGAGTGCTAAATGATGAAACATCTGCCCTCAGTGATTCCTTTCAGGATAATTTATTGGCCCCACCGGTTTACACAAGACCAGAAGATTTTAGGGGTTGGAAAGTGCCTGATGTTTTGATGAGTGGAAATCATTTGAAGATTGAAGAATGGCGAACCGAAGAATCTTTGAGAAGAACAAAGGAGCGAAGGCCTGACTTAACGGAGGAAGGTTAAGACTAAGAAGAATTATTACCTGAGCGCTTCCCTTGCAATTACTAATTTCTGAATTTCACTCGTTCCTTCCCCGATTGTACACAGCTTGCTATCACGGTAATATTTTTCCACGGGATAATCTTTGGTGTAGCCATATCCGCCAAATATTTGCACAGCATCTGTCGAAATCTTTACAGCGATCTCGCTGGAATAATATTTTGCCATCGCAGCTTCTTTGGTGATTTTTTCACCTCGTGTTTTCAGATCGCAAGCCTGGTTCACCAATAATTCCGCAGCCGCAATTTCAATAGCCATATCAGCGAGTTTGAAAGAAATTCCCTGGAATTCAGCGATCGGTTTGCCAAATTGATGTCTTTCTTTGGCGTATTGAACAGAAGCTTCATAAGCTCCTTTGGCAATTCCCAGGCCAAGGGCAGCAATTGAAATTCGTCCTCCGTCTAACACTACCATCGCCTGCTTAAATCCATCGCCAACATCCCCCATACGGGCGCTGTCAGAGATGCGGCAGTTATCAAAAATCATTTCCGCTGTTTCGCTTGCACGCATGCCCAGTTTATTTTCTTTTTTTCCTCCTGAAAAACCAGGCGTGCCTCGGGGTATTATAAACGAAGTCGAATTGTCCCTGGTCCGGGGTTCGCCGGTTCTGCAAATCACTACTGCAAGTTCGCTGCTTTTACCGTGGGTGATCCAGTTTTTTGTACCGTTGATTATCCATCCATCACCATCCCTTTCCGCAGTGCATTTCATATTTCCTGCATCGCTTCCAGTGTTAGGCTCGGTGAGTCCCCATGCACCGAGAAACTCTCCGCTGGCAAGCTTCGGAAGATATTTTTTCTTTTGTTCTTCTGTGCCAAAATTGAGAATATGACCTGTGCAAAGTGAATTGTGTGCCGCCAGTGAGAGCCCGATAGAACCGCAAACTTTAGATATTTCCTGTATGATAGCGCTGTATTCAGGATAGCCCAGCCCCGTGCCACCATATTCCTCTGGCACCAACACACCCATCATCCCAAGTTTGCCCATTTCTCTGAAAATATAACGGGGAAACTCCTGGGTCTCATCCCATTCCATAACATGAGGCTTTATTTCCCGGACAGCAAAATCTCTCGCGGTTTGAGAAACCTGTTCTGTAAGCTCACTAATTTGAAAGTCCATTCATAAAATTTAGTCTTGCAAGTTAATATGAAATAGGCGAATCCTTTGAAGCGGCTGGGGTTAGCGGCGAGGGTTAACTGATTTTTATCATTCAATGGAAAGATAAGGGGCAGCTTTTGTAAAGACATCGTCCGTCACAACCATTATTTTTTTTATGTCTTCTACTTTCTCGTACGGGCCATGTTGCTGCCTGTATTGAAAAATGGCATTAGCGATGTTAAACCTCAAGTAGGGGTGAGATTTCATTTCATCAACCGATGCAGAGTTGATATTTATCTTTTTCACCGGAGCGTTGCCCGGGAGGAGCTGTTTCTTAATTTTTTGAAACGTTGAATCAGGTAGCAGAAAAGTTTCACCGACTTGCTCAACTGAATAAAAGCCACCCAACTTTTCCCGAAACGCAATTATTCTTTTTGACAATTTGCTGCCAATTCCCGATAGAGACATGTATGCGTTTGTGTCGGAGAGATTAATGTCAATGGGTTGCAAAGTTTTTGTGGTGCGAATTTTTTCTGCTGCATAGTTTACCCGCTCTTTCGCTTCCGTGGCAGTTGCTGTTCCGACAGTTGCAATTCTAACGTAGGGTAGCAATCGCTTTTTGTCTGACTGTGAAAGTCCCCAGATTTTTGCCAGGTCTTCTGTTTTATAGAACTTTCCTCCTTTGGCAATATAATTGTTGATTGTGTGGATAGTTTTTTCGCGGAGTCCGAGTCTCTTCCATTCAGCCACAGATGCGGTATTCGGATCAAAATAAAATTCTTCGTGCGGCAACGCTTCATATCGGGTTGCCGGAATTGCTGACCCGTCATTGAATGAAATTTCAGATTCGTAAAAATTTTTCGGCTGGTGGGTTGAGTCGGTCTTTTTTATCTTTAGTAAAGCAATTTCAGATGCAAATTCCGATTGGTCATATTTTTTCTCTTTTGCAAAAAAATTGCAGACGTATGGAAGAAAGACAATTGATAAAATGATGCACATAACGAAGAGCACACCCTTCCTC
>JBBSPT010000388.1:0-3202 GCA_038258515.1 Chitinophagales bacterium
ATTTTAACAACGATGGCCAGTTAGATATTGTGACAGTTGACATGCTGCCAAACGATGAGAAGGTTTTAAAGTCATATGGCAGCGACGAAAACCCGGATATTTATAAATCCAAAATTAAAAGAAATGGATTCCAGGATCAGTATTCAAAGAATTGTTTACAGGTGAATAATGGAAACGGCGTAAGTTTTAGTGAGACCGCCTTGCTCAGTGGGATACCTGCAACGGATTGGAGCTGGGCTCCTCTTTTTGCTGATTTTAATAATGATGGAAATAAAGATCTCATTATCACAAGCGGAATTCCAAAACGACCGGTCGATCTCGATTATATCCGTTTTGTGTCCGATTTGTATGTTCATAAAACCCTGAATAAAACGGATAAATATGATGAGCTGGCACTCGAAAAAATGCCGGAGGGAAGCTCTCATCCATATTTCTATTGCGGCAATGGAGAAAGCGGATTTAAAGATTCAAGTGACGCATGGGGCACAGGTGAAATGAAAGGGTTTTATAACGGAGCCGCTTACGGTGATCTTGACAATGATGGAGACCTTGACCTGGTAATAAATTCTCTTGATGGTCCTGCAGTGGTGTTGAAAAATAATTCTCCCGTTAAAAACTACCTCTCAATTTCCTTTAAAGGACAAGGCCTAAATTCATTTGGCATAGGTGCGAAAGCTTACGTTTTTCAGAAGGATAAAATGCAATATCAACAGTTGATGCTGACGAGGGGATTCCAATCTTCATCAGATCCACGTTTGCATTTTGGCCTTGATTCAAACAGAGTAATAGACAGTCTTTTGATTGTTTGGCCTGATCAAAAATACCAGGTTTTAAAAAATGTGGCGACGAATAAACAATTCCTTGTTGACCAAAAAAATGCTTCTGGAAGTTTTATCTACAATGATTTCTTCAAGCCGGAAAAGCTTTATATCACCGCTGAAAAAAACCCGGTCACTATCCCATGGAAGCACCAGGAAAATAATTTTCTTGATTTTAATGTACAATATTTAATTCCGCACCAGGAGTCAACCCGCGGACCGAAAATTACAACTGCTGATGTAAATGGTGATGGACTTGAAGATTTTTTTATCTGCGGCGCAACAGGACAACCGGGCGCTTTAATGTTGCAGCAAGCAAATGGAAATTTTGTTTCTTCTGATCAAAAGCTTTTCGCTGTTGATGCATTGTGTGAAGATGTTGACGCCAGATTTTTTGATGCTAACGGAGATGGTAAGCCGGATCTGTACGTGGTGAGTGGCGGTAATGTATTTTTTGGAAGTAATATTGCTTTGCTGGACAGGCTTTATCTTAACGATGGTGGCGGACATTTCTTAAAATCTGAAACTGCCCTCCCGGCTTTGTTTCAAAACAAATCTTGTATATCCGTGGCGGATGTTGACAATGATGGTGATACTGATATTTTCATCGGAACCCTCGCCGATCCAAATGCCTTTGGCATTCCTCAAACGTCCTACCTGTTAATAAATGATGGAAACGGAAGATTCAGGATCGCCGATTCTAAGATCATTTCACTTGATGCCATTGGTATGGTTACAGTATCTGAATTCGCAGATGTAAACCGTGATGGTTGGATGGATCTCATTGTTTCTGGAGAATGGATGCCTTTGGTAGTTTTTTTAAATCAGCATGGCGCTTTCAGGAAAACCACGATTCCCAAATCAACCGGGTTGTGGCAGTCTCTTTTTGTTGATGATGTGAATGGAGACGGCCACCTGGATTTCTTTGCGGGGAATTGGGGATGCAATAATAAATTCTGGAGTGGAAAAGACGGACCGCTCAATCTCTATGTAGCTGACTTCGATGGTAATGGAAAAGTGGAGCAACTTCTGTCCTATACAACAAAAGGAGTGGAGTATCCATTTCTTGCAAAGGACGAGGTGGAACGCGGGTTGCCGCAACTTAAGAAACACTATCTCTTATATGCTGATTACTCCGGTGTTCCTATGAAAGACGTCTTTTATGGTTGGATCGACACCTTAAAACCTTATCCGGCTGAAAGACTTGCGTCAGCAATTTGCTATGGAGATGGAAAAGGTGGCTTCACGGTTGACGACCTGCCGTTCCGCCTGCAACTCACGCCGTTATTTGCTTTTCAAAAAATAAAGGGCGATGACAATCAAAAAAATATGTACATGGCCGGCGGTAATTTTTTTGATGTTACACCATACGAGGGCCGTTACGATGCACAGGCTCTTGGGCTATTCAACGCGGAAAAAGACGGATCGATTCATTTCATCCCCCAGGAAAGCCTTGCATCTGTTAGTGGTCAGGTCAGGGATTTGCAATGGTTATCTATCGGTAAAGATGATGTGCTTGTGGCTGCGAGAAATAATGATAGTCTGGTTTTGTTGCATAAAATTTCCAACATTCAATCAAGGAATTGATAAACACATTTTTCAATTGCAGTGCATTTCTTAAATGCGAATTTTAAAAGAAGAGGAAAAAGTGAGAACAGAGATTTTTATCACCCGGCAGTCCACAAAAATTCATTATATATTCTATGAGCTTTCCTTTTAAAAATAATGTTACCATGAGATCTTATCTCCTCATTGCTGCTCTTTTCATGATGGCTTCGTGCTCGAAAAAATCAGCGAATCCTCAACCGCCACAGCCACCTCCTCCTATTCCGCCAATAGCACTTTTATCAGTTACAGTAAATAACAAGAACCTGGTGACCGGAACTTACGATATCGATCCTGTTTCAGTTTTTAGATTCTCATTCTCTGAAACTGTAGATAAAAATTCAGTGCAGGCTGCTTTTTCTTTTACTAATAAAAGTGGGGTGGTCGTCCCCTTCAATACTTCGCTGGAAAACAATGATAGTATAGTCTCGATAACAGCAACAGGAGGCATAGATTTTCTATCGCGATATTCGATCGGAGTTACAACGAGTCTCAAATCGAAAGCAGGCGGAGTTTTAAGAACTGCGTCCACGCTGGACTTTGTTACAAAAATCGATTCGACAGACAAGCATCCTCGCATAAGCGACGATGCATTGCTCGACCTTATCGAACAACAAACCTTTAAATATTTTTGGGACTTTGGTCATCCTGTATCGGGTATGGCAAGAGAAAGAAATACTTCAGGAGACGTTGTAACGACTGGCGGCACAGGCTTTGGAGTCATGGCCATTGTTGCAGCGATTGACAGAAATTTTATTACAAAAGCGGATGGCCTGCAA
>JBBSPT010000389.1:0-3192 GCA_038258515.1 Chitinophagales bacterium
AACCTGTTTACTTTCTCAGACAGTACCGGCTTTATCAAAACTTCAGACAGCTTCATTTTTTTCTTTTTTAAAATATTTGTTCCGATTGCTACCGGCAGGAAAATCAAAGATGTATTGCATTTCCAGGCTTGAGCCCACCGACATTTCGTTTTTTCATCGTCACGCCTCGGCAACCTCGCTAGTCTCTTTTTCGCTTTCATCCGAAAAAATCTTCGCGGCACTTTCAGTTAAAATCACCGAATCAGCATTTATAATATCATAAGCGTTGATATCGCTCAAAAGCGTTCCACACACTTCAGGAATATTTCTGAAACTTTTATAAAGATTTTCATCATACTCGGCAAGAACAAAAAGAGATTTCCTGTTCCCATTGTTTAAAGCTCTGAAGATGCCTGCGAATTTCCCGGTAGCAGGCGCTTCGAGGGTAAAATCTTCCACAATAAACACTTTATTTTCAGTGGCTTTACTACTCAACGCCCCAATTTTCGCTAGATCCTTTACTTTACGGTTCACCTTCAAACTGTAGGCGTGGGGCTTGGGTCCGAAAATCGTTCCACCACCTTTGTATAAAGGATTGCGAATATTTCCCTTCCTGCTTCCGCCTGTACCTTTCTGCTTGTGTAGCTTCCGTGAAGAGCCATGCACTTCTGCACGCGTCTTTACTTTATGAGTACCCTGCCGTTGCGCAGCGAGATATTGTTTTACTGCAAGCCAGATCACGTGCTTGTTAGGAGCGGCATTAAATATTTCATCAGGCAGTTCAATCGTTCTGCCAGTATTTTTACCTTCTATATTTTTTATTTCTACCTGCATATTATTTCTGGATTAAAACGATGGAACCATTATGGCCCGGAACCGAACCACTAATCAATAAGTAATTTTTTTCAGGAAATATCTTTACGATTTTTAGGCCCTTGAGCTGAACTTTGTCGTTACCCATACGTCCTGCCATTCTCATTCCTTTAAAAACACGGGCGGGATAGGAAGAGCCGCCAATAGATCCCGGCGCTCTCGATCTGTCATGCTGACCATGGGATTGCTCACCAACTCCACTGAAACCATGACGCTTGACAACACCCTGAAACCCTTTGCCCTTGGTAGTGCCAACAACGGTTACCTTATCGCCCTCATTGAATATATCAACACTGAACGTATCGCCCAAATTCTGACCTGTTTCGCTATCGCGTATTTCTTTTATGTGTTTTTTTGCCGATGTGTTCGCTTTGGCAAAGTGGTTTTTTTCCGAGAGGAGAGTGTGCCTTTCTTTTTTATCTTCGAAAGCAATCTGGACTGCATTATAGCCATCCGTTTCTACAGTCTTTTTTTGTGTGACTACGCACGGACCTGCTTCAATAATGGTCACAGCAGTCTGCTTGCCATTACTATCGAAAATGCTGGTCATGCCAACTTTCTTTCCAATAATACTTTTCATTTCTACTTTTTATACCCAGCGCTCCTGGCCAGAAAGCTTTGCAGGAGTTGGGTGTTACAACTTTATATAAGAACTCATTAAGCCAGATTCATTTTCCGGACTCTCACGACAAACGGAAGAGCTTAGAATATGACAGACTTAAGCTTTGATCTCAACATCGACACCAGAAGGAAGGTCAAGCTTTGACAAAGCATCAACAGTCCGGGAACTACTGGTATATATGTCCAACAATCTTTTGTGTGTGCACAATTGAAACTGCTCACGAGCTTTTTTGTTTACGTGCGGTGAACGCAAGACAGTAAACACTTTTTTGTGAGTAGGCAATGGAATTGGTCCCGTTACTACGGCACCTGTGCCGCGAACAGTCTTAACGATTTTCTCGGCGGATTTATCAACGAGATTATGGTCGTAAGACTGAAGTTTAATCCTGATTCTCTGAGACATATTTAAAGAACTTTTTTAACCAAATTTATTTTGGGAGTGCGAAGGTAGGGGGATTGAATGGAATGGCAAAGAATAAATTCTAAATTTTAGCAGAATGGAATAATAAATGCCGGAGCGTTTCCCATAACTTTTACTGGCACAGATTTTTCAAGAAATATTAGAAATTTAATTATGGAAAACAATCAAAATTCAACAGACGATTTACAGGATTCTCAAAAGGATAAAGATGCCATGAAAGAAGAAAATGTGGTAATCAACATTCCGGATGTCAAAGATATCCCCGGCCAGGAAAATATTATTCCTCCCCCATTAGGAGAATTGGCAGACAACACCGCTTCATCGGCAGACGAGGAAGGCGACTTACTATTTGATAATACAATAGACGGTTCGGTAATGGACAATCCTGATTCTAATGTAACACAGGAAGAACGCGAAACGCTCGAAAGAACAGTTAGCGATCTCCCAACTGAAGACGATGAGGCATTAAGAATGGCGGCGCTCGATGATACTGATCAGGATGGAGATCCTCTGAATGAAAGTAGTTTCAAAAATAATCTTACCGGTACTGGTCTTGATGTTCCGGGAGCAGAGAATGATGACGAGAACGAAAAAATTGGCGAGGAAGATGAGGAGAACAATGAGTATAGCCTGGGAGGAGACAATCACGACTAATAAACAATTCGGGGATGAATTGTGGCGACATTATCATATTTAACTGAAGCCCAAAAATTGAGTGGTCAGGTTGGCGTAACCGCCTGAAGGGTTTTTGACATTATTCCGGCATTATACTTAAATTCCGGAAGCATTTTTTGAAGAATATAAGGAATGATATCATTGTTGTGATTGAGCGCTGCTTGTTCCAATTCTTTCAAAAGCATTTCGAAATCCTGATGAATTCCGCCCGCCTTTCTTGCACGTAGAATTCTTGGATGATATGTTTCCGCAAATTCTTCCGAGTCTTTAAAAAGTTCTTCATACATTTTTTCTCCGGGTCTCAGGCCGCATGAGACTATTGGAATCTCTCCTGGTTTGAAACCCGCTAATTGAATCATCTTCTTTGCGAGGTCCATAATTTTCACCGGTTGGCCCATATCAAATAATAAAATATCTCCGGATTCTCCAATTTTACCTGCCTCTAACACGAGCTTCGAAGCTTCAGGAATTGTCATAAAGTATCTCGTAATATCTGGATGAGTAAGGGTTACCGGTCCGCCTGCCTGGATCTGCTTTTTAAAGGTAGCTACCACCGAACCAGCGGATCCCAGTACGTTACCAAAGCGGGTTGTGATAAATTCGGTAGGTTGCTCTAAGTCGCT
>JBBSPT010000390.1:0-3186 GCA_038258515.1 Chitinophagales bacterium
AAATTCCCATGCGTAAAATAGTAAGGTGTAAAAATAAATAAAGCTATCCGCAACGTTTGCAGGATAGCTTCAACTAAATAAATTTTAACTGGCAGGCTAATTTCCCAAAAAATCCTTGATCTTCTCCTTGTGAACAATAGACTCTTTAAAAGTATAAGCCCCTGTCTTGGGATTCCGCACAGTGCGTACGACTTTCGTCCAGTTTTTTGCGTCAGCCACGGACTTTTGGTCTTTGGCTTTTATTGCGGTTTTAGCTGCCTTTGCCATAAATGTATTTTTACTGTTTGCGTATTACGCGATTACTTGATTTCTTTATGAACCGTTACTTTCTTGAGTATGGGGTTGAATTTTTTCAACTCCAGTCTTTCAGGAGTATTCTTTTTATTTTTTTTGGTAATATAGCGGCTTGTACCAGCAAGCCCGGAAGTTTTGTGTTCCGTACATTCCAAAATTACCTGCACCCTGTTTCCTTTTTTTGCCATAACGACGTTTTTTAAACTTGCTTTAGATTTTAGCTCCGCCCGCTCTCATTTCTTTTACTACATTAAGCAAACCCTTTTTATTTATAGTCCGAATTGCCTCAGTTGACAGTTTCAGGGTGATCCACTTATCCTCTTCAGCAAGAAAATATCTTTTCTTCTGCAGATTGGGTAAAAACCTCCTGCGGGTTTTGATGTTGGAATGCGACACCTTATTTCCTGTAACCGGCCTTTTCCCTGTAACCTGACATACTCTTGCCATAATGATCTTTTTTTCGGACGGCAAAGGTAATGAAGAAATTATTACCTGAAAAATAATTATGGTTCAATTTTGTGACATTATGATTTCATTTCCGCCATTAAGTGTCATAGTCGAAACCCATTTCTCACAGGCATAATTTATGCTAGATATTTTAAAATTATAACATGGAAACATTCGGAAGAATAATAAATGACAACATGCCCGTACTTGTTGATTTTCATGCTGAATGGTGCGGCCCATGCAAATCGATGGCCCCGGAATTGACCCGGTTTGCTCAAAGCAACAAAGAAAGGGTCAGAGTTTTAAAAATAGATATTGACAAGAACCAACCCACAGCTTCGCACTATAATATACAAGGAGTGCCTACCCTTATACTATTCAAAAGTGGGAAAGTATTGTGGCGGCAATCCGGTGCGATGAATGCAAAACAAATTTCAGATGCTGTCAATCCGCACATCTAAGCGGCAGGTTTATTCAAGCAAAACAGTACACGATAAGGGCCGAACGGACCCGCACGCTGGCGTAATAAAACGGAAAGAAGTTTGTGAAAAGCATATCATTGAGCCTAGCTCACCCGCATTTTTCGTTTTTGCCACTCCCGCATCATTTGCAATACAACTGCCAGCACGATAAGCGTAAGTCCAAGATAGAATCCTGTACCAAGGAATTTGTTTTCGCCAAAAATTGCAAAAGCAAGGATGATACTATAGATCGGTTCAAGGTTGTAGGAAAGATTAGCCGTGAATGCAGAGATGAACTTCAGCGATCTCAACTGAAGAATGAAACTAATGACTGTGCAGACTATTGACAAGATCAACAGCCAAATCCAATCGCTCGCAGTTGGGACAATATTTCCGGCAGGGAAAAACCTAATGTAGAATGGGACAACAATACAAAGCAAAAGAAATCCCCCGGCCATTTCATAAAGTGTAAGCGTTTCCGGTGAGGCTTCATCCAGCAGTCTTTTATTGAAAATCGGGAACAGGCTGGCAAAAATTGCCGAAAGAATTCCGAAGATGATACCATTCTGATATTCAGGATAAAAATTAAAAATAAGGTAGACCCCTGCAATTGCGAGCAAGCCCAGCATTACTTCTGTGCCATCTGCTTTCCTCCGGTAAATTAACGGCTCGAAGAGAGAAGTGAAAAAACCAATTGCAGAAAGGCAGGTTACTGCAACAGAGATGTTTGAATATTTAATGCTGCCATAGAAGAACACCCAATGCAAAGCGACAATCGCACCGACTCCAAAAATTTTCATCGTTTCTGCCAATGAAATCAACGGCCATTGCTTTTTCAAAACCATCATGATACCTAACACCAATCCGCTAAGCAGCATCCTGTACAGAACAAGCATTCCTTCATTCAGTTCAATAAGTTTTCCAAAAATAGCGGTAAAGCCGGCAAACAATATGGCAAGATGCAACTGGAAGAAAGCTTTTTTCATGATTCAAATGTAAAAGAGAATTTCACTCGAAAACGAGCCCCTGCTAAGTCATCAGAAATTTCAGACATCGTTGTAAATATCAAACGAATGTGCAATAATACCTGCCATCTTTTGACAGCCACACTTTTAACATTCATTTGTACAAAAAAGAAAGAGCGGGATACAATCTACCCTCCATAGCTTTATATTTGCCGCTCCATTTATAAATAAGAACTATGAGCTTTAAACGCATCAACAATATTACAGGCTGGTCCGTCTGCATCATTGCCTGCCTTGTATATTTATTAACGATGGAAGCGACGGGAAGTTTTTGGGATACAGGAGAATTTGCTTCCAGTGCGTACAAGCTTCAAATTCCACATCCACCGGGAGCTCCCCTCTTCATTCTGCTCGGCAGAATATTTATGATCCCATTCTCTAATCCCAATACTGCAATACTTGCGCTGAATAGTATGAGCGCTTTGATGAGCGGCTTTACCATCTTGTTTCTGTTTTGGAGTATTACTCACTTTGCCCGAAAAATATTTGAAAGAGAAAATGCCAATGAGATAACTTCCTACCAGGTTTTCCTGGCGATGGCTGCGGGTGTTGTTGGCGCACTGGCTTATACATTTTCAGATTCATTTTGGTACAGCGCTGTAGAATCGGAAGTTTATGCAAGCTCTTCTTTCTTCACGGCAATCGTTTTTTGGGCTGTGCTGAAATGGGAAAGGGAAGTTACAGCAGAACAACTGGCAGGCGTCAAGGGACATTTTACGAGAGCGGACCGTTGGCTCATACTGATCTTTTATCTCATCGGATTGGCCGTAGGTGTGCATCTTCTCAATATCCTTACAATCCCGGCAATTGCGATGGTCTATTATTTCAAGAGATACAACGTCACCAAATGGGGAACTTTTTGGGCTTTTATTATAGGATGTTTGATCACGGGGGTGGTGCAGGTTCCCATGATTCAATGGACGATTAAGTTAGCAGGCCAGTTTGATATCTTATTTGTA
>JBBSPT010000391.1:0-3185 GCA_038258515.1 Chitinophagales bacterium
TTTCAAATGGGCAGTAGTTGCACTGCCATGATAAATCATCGTGTTGCTCATAGCCATGGCACCTGCAGAAGTACCTGCTACCACAAAGTTTTCTTCCTGTTGGTAACGACTAAGTATTGTTGAGAGAAATTCCGTACCACCGAAGGTTGCAGACAACCGGAGCTGGTTTCCGCCACTGAAGAGGACTACGTTGCAATTTTTTACTCTGTCCAGGTATTCGCCCTCCAACGCATCTGCCCGGTTACGGATTGGAATGAGACCAATATCAGTGCAACCAATTTTTCCGAATGCATTTAGGTAGTTATCGCCAACTTCGTGTGGAATCATCGAAGCCGTCGTGATTACTTCAATCCTGACTTCTGAACCACCAGCTTCATCCACTATCCTCCGAAGAATTCCCAGTTCAAAGAAATTAAGATTGTTTCGGGACATCTCTCCTTTCTCAGGTTCTATTCCTTTGTCTTCTGCACCGCCAATGACAAAAAGTTTTCCCAACGGATTTTGCATGCATTCAATTTTGTAGAGATAACGGGTTTGCCCTTAGCCTCCCGGTAAAAGTCTTTATAAAGTTTGAAACTTCAGACTCTTACAAATTTAACGGAATTGCGATAAACGCATTGTGCGTTTAAGGCCGGCTTTTTTTTGACCATTAAATTTTTCATAACTTCAAATCTGCTGTTTATCAAAATATCACCTCCAAACAAACGGCAATTTTTCTCATGAAAATAATAGAAATAAAAGTCCTGAGGGGACCTAATTTCTGGAGCATACGCCGGCCGAAATTAATCCAGATGACCCTGGACCTTGAAGAGATGGAGCAACTTCCCACGAACAAAATTGATGGTTTCAAAGCGAGACTTGAAGAGGCTCTCCCGGGATTGTATGAACACCGGTGCAGCGAAGGAGTGCCTGGTGGTTTTCTGTCCCGAATGGATCAGGGAACATGGATGGGTCATGTAATTGAGCATGTTGCCCTGGAACTTCAGACATTGGCGGGTATGGACATGGGTTTCGGGAGAACGAGATCCACGGGAAAGGAAGGCGAATATTTTGTTGTGTTTGATTATATGGAAGAAGAAGTAGGAGTGTTTGATGCTAAAGCTGCTTTCAATCTTGTGCAATCTGTTATCGAAAAATCAGGTTATGATCTTGAAAACGATCTGCAGATTATGCGGGAAATCAGGGAAGATACCAGGCTTGGTCCATCTACCGGAAGCATAGTGGAGGAAGCTGCGAGACGCGGAATTCCCTACATCAGGTTGAACAAACAAAGTCTTGTTCAATTGGGATATGGAATTCATCAACAAAGAATACGAGCCACGATAGCCGGTACTACTTCCAGCATTGGAGTGGACATTGCCGGAGACAAAGAAGAAACAAAGAACCTGCTGAGTGCGGCTGAAATTCCCGTTCCCCGGGGGATAATTCTTCATAGAGATGAGGTAGTGCAAAGGGCGATCGACGCCATAGGATTTCCTTTTGTCATCAAGCCGATTGATGGAAACCACGGGAAAGGGGCTACTACCAATATCACAACCATTGACCAGGCAGAAAAAGCTCTCGAGGCTGCCAGGAAATATGGCCGTTCGGTTATTTGCGAAAAGTATATTACCGGATTCGACTTCAGGATTTTGGTGATCAATTTTAAATTTATTTGTGCCGCTCTTCGTACACCAGCTTCAGTCATAGGCGACGGAGAGCATAACATTCAATGGCTAATCGATGAAACGAATAAAGATCCAAGAAGAGGATATGGGCATGAAAAAGTATTAACTCAAATTACAGTGGACGACTTCACGAGGAAAATGCTCGATGATAAGGATTACAACCTGGAGACCATTCCAGCAAAGGATGAACTGGTCTTGCTAAAGCCAACGGCTAATCTTTCTACGGGCGGTACTTCCCGCGATGTAACTGATGAAGTACATCCTGTAAATATTTTCCTGGCCGAGAGGATTGCAAGGATCATCGGACTTGATATTTGTGGTATTGACATCATGGCTACCGATTTAAAAAGGCCGCTGACTGAAAGCGGTGGTGCTGTGCTGGAAGTAAACGCTGCTCCGGGCTTTCGCATGCATGTGGCACCGTCTGAAGGAATCGCCAGAAATGCTGCAGAGCCAGTGGTAGAAATGCTTTACCCAAAGGGGGCGAACGGAAGAATCCCGATCATAGCAGTGACCGGCACAAATGGAAAAACAACCACCTGCAGGCTCACAGCCCATATTTGTAAAGCCGCTGGATATAAAGTAGGTTTCACTACTTCGGACGGAGTTTATATCCAGAATCAATTGATGATGAAGGGAGATTGCACGGGTCCGAAAAGCGCTGAATTTGTATTGAAAGATCCCACAGTTGATATTGCTGTTTTGGAATGTGCAAGGGGAGGAATTTTAAGGTCCGGCCTTGCCTTTAGAAATTGCAATATTGCAATCGTGACAAATGTAACTGCCGATCACATCGGGCTCGGTGGTATCAACAACCTGGAGCAGATGGCAAAAGTGAAACAGATTTTACCTGAAACTGTTTTCCGTGAAGGTTATGCTATTCTTAATGCTGATGATGATCTCGTTTACAGCATGATAAAAGATCTCGATTGCAATGTCGCTTTGTTCAGCATGGATGAAAATAACGAACGCATAAAAAAACATTGCAATCAAGGTGGGATGGCTGCAGTTTATGAAAATGAATATGTTACTATTTTGAAAGGAACCTGGAAAATAAGAGTAGAAAAAGTCTCAGAAATTCCGATCACATTTGGAGGGAAAGCGACACATAATATTATGAATGTATTGCCTTCAATTATTGCCTGTTACCTTTTTAGAAATATCAAAGTTGAAGACATCAGGCAAGCCCTTCATACTTTCATTCCTTCTGTTTCTCAAACACCCGGGCGTCTTAATCTTTTTCAATTTAAGAACTTCCAGTTTCTTGCAGACTTTGCTCACAACCCTGCCGGCTTAACCCTGCTTTGCGATTTTGTAGACCGGTTGGAAAGTACGGTGAAAGTTGGAATCATTAGTGGTACCGGCGACAGGCGTGACGAGGATATCCGGGAAATAGGAAGAATTTCCGGAGAAAATTTTGACGAAATTATTATCCGGCAGGATAAACATTTGCGTGGCCGGACTCCGGAAGAGATAATTAACCTTTTGATAGAAGGAATCAACCAGGGAAAGAAAAAA
>JBBSPT010000392.1:0-3170 GCA_038258515.1 Chitinophagales bacterium
AATTCTTGATGCAGTATTCAGGGTATTTCCATGATAGGCAATCTCCTTTTTAAACTCGCCAATTTCCACAACGGTAACCATTCCAAGACTCATGCCCGCTTTGAATTCCGGGATCACTCCGTATCGTTCATCATAATACGACGCCTTAGAGGAAAGTTTTTCTATGTATGCCCAAAATGCATCAATGCACTGTTCTATTGACTGGATGTTAACCTGCTGCCAGGTAAGCACAACTTCATCTCCGACATATTGATAAATCTCAGTATCAAATTGGTTGACTACATCAAGATCAGAATAGCAATCTTTAATGAAATTACTGTAGGCGATATGGCCCAACTTTTCAGCAATGGTCGTAGATGAATTGAGATCGATAAACATAAAAATTCTAAACTCTTCTTTAGGAGAATAAAATCTTCCTGTAACAAGCTTGATGAAATTGGATCTGCCGATCAGACGCATGATCTCTACCAATAATGCAAAATACAGATTTGCAAAAAACACATAGAAGTTAAAAATGAAAACTTTGGCTGATGTGATGAAATCAAAAAAACTTTCAGACGAGAAAATAAAAAAATAGCCTAAAGAGAATGTTGAAATGGCTGCTAATTGTACGAGAAAAATTCTGATCAGCAGCACCGGCAGCGGTGGTCTTCTTTTAATATTTCTTTCAAAAAAGTATTGGAGCGATCCGAAAATTACCCCGGGAACAATTGCGAAAATTGGCAGTAATAAAAGAAACTGTGATAGCAAGAGGTTCTTGCCATGAGGATATTCAATACCTACCTGCCGCAAAAGGTAAAAAAAGACTGAGGCAAAAAGCCAACCCCATGAATAGAATTTTATGTGTTGCAACCAGGTGCTCACAAGCAGGACATATTTTTTTTATGCATTCCTAATCTTTTTGAAAATGCTGGTAGGTTGTATATTGATTGGTATCTTCATCAAATCTAAAAATAAATTTTTCATAATCATCATTGGATGAATAATTATGATTGCGGTATTTTTCTGAGAAATTTTACCCTGAATTCAATTTACAACGATGGAAAAAAATCAAAAAATTCTTGCCATAGACATCGGAGGTTCTAACATCAAGGCGGCTGTTCTTAGTCTTGATGGTGAATTTGCGGAACCCTATAAAAAACTTGCCACCCCTGAGCCATCCACTCCCGGAAAAGTGATGGAAGGAATCCGTCAGCTTGCGGATCAATTTTCTAAATACGACCTGGTATCCGTCGGCTTTCCCGGATTTGTGAAACACGGAATCGTACAAACTGCTCCAAATCTTGGAACACAGGAGTGGGCAAATTTCGATCTTCAAAAAAACATTGCAATAGAATTAAAAAGGCCTGCGCTCGTTCTGAATGATGCTGACTTACAGGCATTGGGTTTGGTGAGCGGCGAAGGAGTTGAAATGGTAATCACTTTGGGAACCGGTCTTGGAACGGCGATCCTTGATGATGGCGTGTTGATTCCGCACCTGGAGATCTCGCATCACCCGGTGACAAAAAAGAAAGATTATGATCAATACATCGGAAAGCAGGAAATGCAACGCATAGGCAAGAAGCGTTGGAATAAAAGGATGGTTCGCGTCCTGGAGATTCTTAAGACCGTCGTGAATTACGACCGGTTATACATCAGCGGCGGCGGGTCTGATGAACTCGATTTTAAACTTGATAAAAATATTTTCATTGTTGGTAACAGGGATGGAATAAAGGGAGGCGCAGTTTTGTGGAGTCAGCAACTGAAGAGACAAAACCAGGAGCTTGTTGATTCTGAAAGTAGCTTGCAAAATAAAAACTAAATATTATGATAGTTGGGTTGGCAGCCGATCATGGCGGCTACGATTTAAAGCAGATCATAAGACAATACCTTGAAAAGAATAAGTATGAGGTCATAGATTTTGGAGCGTACAAAAATGATCCTGCTGACGATTTTCCAGACTTTGTGATTCCGATGGCGAAGGCCGTGGCTGGAGGAAAGGCACAAAAAGGAATTGCAATTTGTGGAAGTGGGGTAGGAGCTTCAATTGCTGCAAACAAAATAAATGGAGCAAGAGCCGCGCTAATCCACGATCATTTTTCGGCTCACCAGGGGGTGGAAGATGATGATATGAATATTATTTGTCTCGGTGGCCGTGTTATAGGCTTTATGGCTGCGCAAGAGTTGATCCAGTCTTTCCTCGATGCAAAATTTATCGGGGCAGAAAGACACATGAGACGGTTACAAAAGGTCGCCTTTGTTGAAAACGAAAAATAAAATAACCATTGTATTTATGAAAAGTTCTTATAAGATTTTATTCTCTGATATCGGCGGCGTGCTTCTCAGCAACGGATGGGGCCACGAATCACGCGAAGCTGCTGCTGTAAAATTTGGTTTAGACTATACCGAGATGGATTCGCTTCATCACTTCATTTTTAATGTGTATGAAATAGGAAAAGTTACATTGGATGAATACCTCGACCGTGTTGTTTTTTTTAAAGAGAGGAATTTTTCAAGGGAAAAATTTAAGGAATTTATTTTTGCGCAATCTGTTCAATTGCCTGACACGCTTCCATGGCTGGTTGATTTCAAAAGACGCAATCCCTGGTTGAAAATTATTTCGATAAATAACGAACCAAGGGAACTAAATATGTACCGGATCAAGAAATTTAATCTTCATGATTTTTTTGATGCGTTTGTTTCTTCCTGTGAAGTGGGCATGAGAAAACCTGATCCTGGCATATTCAGTCTGGCCCTGGGTATCGCGCAGGCAGAACCCAGTGAGTGTCTTTACTTTGACGATCGCCAGATGCTGGTAGAAGCTGCAAGAAAAGAGGGGATTCATGCTCATCACCATGACAATTTTGAAACCACCCGAAAGATCATCACCGAAGCGATTGGATAGTCGGAAAATTTACCTGATCAGCTTTCGATATAAGCCAACAAGAGACTTTTGTGAAGCACCTGCGTAGTACAAAATCCACAAAAGAAAAAAGACTCCCTGCGTTTTGTAAATTCCATGTTGCAGGTATCTTCTTGCGGATGTTGTAACAAAGCCAGGAAGAACAACGAATGAAGAAACTTTTTTTATGCGTGAAATTATTTCCTGGTCTTCCATGATTACCAGGTCTTCATTGTATCCTCCGCATTTTTCAAATATTTCCCTGGTTACAAACAATCCCTGGTCACCA
>JBBSPT010000393.1:0-3149 GCA_038258515.1 Chitinophagales bacterium
ACTCCCCTGCACTTGCCTTCGAGCCAATCCGCCAGTTCATTCAGCGAAATTCTTTTTTTGCCAATTAACAATTTCCCTTTTTCTCCGTGGAATGCGAGATAAAGTATCGGGTACTTATTGTGAAAAGATTTCGTCTTCCATCTCTTGATAGAAAATTCGAATTCTTCAATGGTGGAACATTTGTGATGTATAAAAGGCATCTTATGAAAACGATGCACCAGATCAAGAATTGGATATACTGAAGTGGTATCTCTATGATCTCCGTACCAGTGGCCTTCCAGGCAAAATACTCCTCTGCTTTTGTTCATATGTTTCAGCTACAAACGTAACACATTCTATGATGGAGCGGACACGCTTTGCAAAGTATTGTGGAGTTTATTTTCGCAACCTTTCCCCCGGGAACGAGGGAGTGTTCACAAAGTGAAAATGCGCCGCAATCCACGGGCCATACGTTAACATAAGTTAAATAAAGATTAATTAAATACAGTTAATTGCGGGATTTTTAAGAAATTTGCATATGTCTAAAAAGTTTGAAAAAATGAATGCTGAAGCCAAAACCTTGTTCGATAAAGTCTGGGACTCTCACGTAGTCCGTAACATTGAGGATGGCCCGGATGTTTTCTTCATTGACCGCCATTTTATTCATGAAGTAACCAGTCCTGTTGCCTTTCGCGGGTTGGAGAGCCGCAACCTTAAGGTGATGTTTTCCGATAAAACTTTTGCAACAGCAGATCATAATACACCAACTATCAACCAGCATCTTCCGGTGCAGGATCCTCTTTCTGCAAACCAGTTAAATGCGTTAGAAACAAATTCGGCCAGGTATGGAATTTCTCATTGGGGACTGAATAACCCCAAAAACGGTATTGTGCATGTGGTTGGACCCGAAAATGGAATTACTCTCCCCGGAATGACAATTGTTTGTGGAGACTCCCACACCTCTACGCATGGCGCTTTCGGAGCCATTGCCTTTGGTATCGGCACTTCAGAAGTGGAAATGGTGTTGGCAACACAATGCATCATGCAGCCGAAGCCAAAGAAAATGCGCATCAATGTAAATGGAAAGATGGGCAAAGGAGTGACTGCAAAAGATGTGGTACTTTATATTATATCTAAACTAACCGCCGCAGGCGCCACCGGATATTTCGTTGAGTTTGCGGGTGAAGTATTTGAAAATCTGAGCATGGAAGGAAGAATGACAGTTTGCAACATGAGTATAGAGATGGGCGCCCGTGGCGGCATGATTGCTCCGGATGAAACCACATTTAATTACATCAACGGAAAAGATAAAGCGCCAAAGGGCGAAGCATGGGAAAAATCTCTTGCATACTGGAAAACGTTGAAGACTGAAGAGGGCGCCACCTTTGATGTAGAACATAATTTCGATGCCGCCGATATAGAACCCATGATCACTTTCGGAACTAACCCGGGAATGGGCATGGGCATCAGCCAACATATTCCCGTTTCAAAAAATACAGCTAGCGGGAACGCCAGCTATGAAAAGTCACTGAATTATATGGGCTTTCATGAAGAAGATGCCATGCTGGGAAAGAAAGTGGATTATGTATTTATAGGAAGCTGTACCAATGGCCGCATCGAAGATTTCCGTGCTTTTGCCTCCATTATAAAAGGAAGACAAAAAGCGGATCATGTAACAGCATGGGTTGTTCCAGGGTCGCATGTGGTAGAGCAACAAATAAGAGAAGAAGGTATTTTGGACATTTTAACCGAGGCTGGATTTCAACTCCGGCAACCAGGATGTTCTGCCTGCCTTGCAATGAATGATGATAAAATACCTGCAGGAAAATATGCCGTGAGCACCAGCAATAGAAATTTTGAAGGAAGACAAGGCCCCGGTGCGAGAACAATGCTGGCAAGTCCGTTGGTGGCAGCGGCGGCAGCAGTAACAGGGGTGGTAACCGATCCGCGGGAGTTTCTTTGATGTTTCAGCGCAAGCATCATCAAAAAATCAATAAACCAAAAGGTATTTCCATATTTCATTTTTCCCCGTCACAGAAGTTCTCCGTGGGAAAGTTTTAAAACCAAACAATGGCTTACGATAAGTTTACAGTGCTCACAAGTTCGGCGGTTCCACTTCCGATTGAAAATGTGGATACTGACCAGATCATACCCGCACGTTTTTTAAAGGCGACAGAAAGAAAAGGATTTGGCGATAACCTGTTCCGCGACTGGCGATATAATTCAGATGAAACTCCCAAGCAGGAGTTTGTGTTGAACAATTCGATGTACTCAGGAGAAATTCTTGTCGGTGGTAAAAACTTTGGAAGCGGAAGCAGTCGCGAGCATGCAGCCTGGGCGATTTATGATTATGGTTTTCGCTGTGTCGTGTCCAGCTTTTTTGCAGATATTTTTAAAAACAATTCAATCAACGTTGGTATCCTCCCGGTACAGGTCAGTGACGAGTTCCTCATAAAAATCTTCACTGCTATTGAAGCAGATCCTAAAGCGCAATTTGAAGTCAGTCTTCCTAATCAGGAAATCACAATTCTGTCAACAGGTGAAAAAGAATCATTCGATATCAATGGTTATAAGAAGCACAACCTGATGAATGGTTTCGATGACATCGACTACCTGCAGGCGATGAAAGACGATATTCAAACTTTCGCTGCAAAAAGTATTTACTAAGCCATTATATTTACGGATGTTACGGAAACAACGATATATAGAGATCATGGACACCACACTTCGCGATGGCGAACAAACAAGTGGTGTATCTTTTTCTTCAGCAGAAAAGCTGACGATAGCAAAGTTGCTGCTAACCGAGTTGAATGTGGATAGAATTGAAATTGCTTCGGCTCGTGTTTCAGAAGGAGAATTTGATGCGGTGAAAAAAATCACGCGGTGGGCAAAGACGAATGGGTTTCTTCACAGGGTTGAGGTGTTGACTTTCGTGGACGGCGAAACGTCGGTTGAGTGGATGGTGAAGGCAGGCGCAAAAGTCATGAATCTACTTACCAAAGGTTCATTGAATCATCTCACTCATCAACTGAAAAAGAAGCCTGAACAACATTTTGCTGATATAGCGGAAGTAATAAAGCTTGGTGCGAAGAAAGGAATAGACTGCAATGTTTACCTGGAAGATTGGAGCAACGGCATGCGTCAGTCGAAGGAATATGTTTTTCAATATC
>JBBSPT010000394.1:0-3143 GCA_038258515.1 Chitinophagales bacterium
ATCTACTTTCGCAATTCTTTTACCACTGCTTAATTCCAGCGTCTCGATACTTTCTATTTCATCTCCAAAAAAAGTGATCCGGTAACCATTGTCCATGTAAGGGAGATTAATATCGACAGTATCACCCTTTACCCTAAAAGTTCCGCGAGCAAAATCACCTTGCGTCCTTGAGTACAATCCATTTACCAAAGCGTGCAGGAATCCCTGCCTGCTTATCACCTGCCCTTCCTTTATCCGCACGACGCCTTCGGCAAAATCTTTCGGATTCCCTATTCCATAAATGCAACTCACGCTGGCAACCACAATGATATCTCTCCTCCCTGTTAACAATTGCGAGGTTGCAGCGAGCCTCAGTTTATCAAGTTCTTCATTTATACTGAGATCTTTTTCGATGTAAACATCACTAACGGGCATGTATGCCTCCGGCTGATAGTAGTCATAATATGAAACAAAATATCCTACAGAATTGTCGGGAAAAAATTGTCGAAACTCGCCATACAACTGAGCCACCAGCGTTTTGTTATGTGTGAGTACAAGGGTGGGCCGTTGCACATTTTGGATGACATTAGCCATGGTAAAAGTTTTACCACTCCCCGTAACGCCCAGCAGCGTTTGATACTTTTCTCCTTCAAGAATTCCACGAGTCAATTGGGCGATAGCCTGTGGTTGATCTCCGGCCGGCTTATATGATGAATTAAGTTGGAAAGGCATTGGGACATGCAATTTACAAATGAAACATAACTACACTCCTTAACAAAAACCTAAGAATGAGTTATAAAATTACGATGAAATTGCTAAGGATATTAGTGTTGATAACTATTAATATCTATCTTTACGCATCTCATAACTTTACAACATTTAGCAACAATTACAATCAGCAATATGGCAACGACCGACAAGACTTCAGAAAAAGTCGCCGAAAAAAATTCAGAAAAATTAAAAGCCCTGAAACTCACCATGGACAAAATCGACAAAGATTTTGGAAAGGGAAGTGTGATGATGATGAACGAGCGCTCCCAGGAACCGCAGGCAGTCATTTCAACAGGTTCAATCGGACTTGACGTTGCCCTTGGTATTGGCGGATTACCAAAGGGTCGGGTTGTTGAGATCTATGGACCTGAATCATCCGGTAAAACAACCCTTGCGATTCATGTGATTGCAGAAGCGCAGAAGAAAGGCGGCATGTGTGCAATAATCGACGCAGAACATGCCTTTGACAGTGCTTATGCGAAGAGGCTCGGCGTAGATGTTGACAATCTTTTAGTAAGCCAGCCGGATTATGGCGAACAGGGACTGGAGATCGCCGACAGGTTAATTCTTTCGGGAGCTTTGGATGTTGTTGTGATAGATTCTGTGGCTGCACTTGTTCCTAAGAGTGAGCTTGAGGGTGAAATGGGTGATAGTAAAATGGGGATGCAGGCAAGATTGATGAGCCAGGCTTTGAGAAAATTGACCGCGACCATCAGTAAAACAAATTGCTGCTGCATTTTTATCAACCAGTTAAGAGATAAGATAGGAGTCATGTTTGGCAACCCTGAAACTACTACTGGTGGCAACGCACTGAAATTTTATTCATCAGTTCGTCTTGATATTCGTCGCATGGCCCAGATAAAAGATGGCGATGAGTCTATCGGTAACCGTGTAAAGGTGAAAGTGGTAAAAAACAAAGTAGCGCCTCCTTTCCGTATTGCAGAATTTGATATCATTTTTGGAAGCGGCATTTCCAAGAACGGCGAAATCATCGACATGGGTGTAGAAATGGGGATCATTCAAAAAAGCGGAAGCTGGTTTAGTTATGATACTACAAAACTTGGTCAGGGTCGTGATGCAGTAAAACAACTCCTCGTAGATAATCCTGAGCTTGCCGCAGAACTCGAAGGAAAAATAAGAGCTAAGATTGCTGAATTAAATGCGGTTTAAATTTTTATAAAATGCTTTTAGAAAGTCATCTTTGAACGATGACTTTTTTTATCTCCATAATTCAAACAACTAAGAAAGAATTTTTCTTCTATGAAAAACAATTCTTTCGGAAACTCCAAACTTGCTAACGATAAAAGTCTTTCATCGTGAATAAAATTGAAACACATCCTTTCAAGCCCTTCGTGCCTGCGAATGCCACAGTGCTGATCATTGGCAGCTTCCCGGGAAGAGATATTACTCAAAAAAAATTAGGCGAAGACGATTGGTTTTATGGAACGAAGCGAAATCAATTTTGGGATATTATTTCCGGCGTATATAAAACAGAATTGAGAACCGCAACCGATAAAAAAGAATTATTTAGTAAAAAAGGAATCGCAATTGCAGATATTATTTTACGAGCAAAAAGAAACGCCACAAATAATTCTGATTCCAACCTTGAAGTGATTGGTTACAATGATGAAGCCATTAAAAACATTCTAACACACACAACATTCAAGCATATCTTTTTTACGAGCAAATTTGTGGAAAAGCATTTCCTAAAAATATTTCCAGGAACGAAAAATGGTAAATGTCTTCCGTCACCTTCACCACGGTATGCAAGGATGAGCAAGGCAGAGAAGATTGAGACTTATAGAAAGATGTTACCGGGGTGACGTTATGTTTTTAACGTCAGTAAACCCACACACTCTATATGATGTGTGTGCGGGAACATGTCTACCGGTTGAAGTTTCTCAACAGAGAATTTTTCACTTAAAAATTGAAGATCTCTTGCCTGTGTGGCAACGTTGCAGCTTACGTACACAATCTTCGCAGGTGCTATCTCAATGAGCTTCTGAACCAATTTTGGGTGAAGTCCCGCACGCGGTGGATCAACAACTATTACGTCAGGGCGGCCGTGAGTTATGAAAAATTCATCATTGCATATTTCAATAACATCTCCGGAAAAAAAGGATGCATGATTGATATTATTTAGCGCAGCATTTTCTTTCGCATCATTTATGGCATCTTCGATCACATCAACCCCGATGATCTTTTTTGCACCGGCACTTAAATAAATCCCGATGCTGCCAGTACCGCAATAAAGATCATAAACAATCTCGTTCCCGGTGAGGAAAGCAAAATCCTTCACAACATTGTATAAACTTTCTGCCTGCCTGGTATTCGTTTGAAAAAAAGATTTAGGAGAAATTTTAAAAATAAAATCGCCCAGCCTTTCAAGAACA
>JBBSPT010000395.1:0-3143 GCA_038258515.1 Chitinophagales bacterium
AAGCTGGCCTTCTCCCGTTCATTAGGTTTCGTCGCCCATTCCCAGTGCTTTTCATTGCTCCAGTAGCGGGCATTTTTAAACGCCGGTAGTAGTCTCTCGCCAGATTTTTCAATCGATCCTCCGCAATGGTCAAAATGCAAATGGGTAAGAAAAACATCGGTAATATCCTCTTTCTTAAAACCATAGTTTGCGAGCGATTTTTCCAGGCTGTCATCTCCGTTCAGGAAATAATGTCCAAAGAATTTTTCATCCTGCTTATCCCCCATCCCGTTGTCAATAAGAATAAGGCGATCACCGACTTCGATGAGCAAGCAGCGCATTGCCCAGTTACACAAATTTTTTTCATCAGGCGGGTTTAATTTTTGCCACATGCTTTTCGGAACTACCCCAAACATGGCTCCGCCATCTAGTTTGAAATATCCCGTATTAATTGAGTAAAGTTTCATTCGTGATGTATTTAAAACTGTTCCTCTTTTGGAGCGCGAATACCAGGCCGAACAAGCCAATTGTAAAAAATACGATCAATGATAGTACTGAATTTCTCATACTCCCGGTCCATTCTTCAATAAAACCAAATGCAGAAAGTCCAATCACGATAGCAATTTTTTCGGTCACGTCATAGAAGCTAAAGAAGGAAGCCGTATCCTTAGTTTTCGGCATCAGTTTCGAATAGGTAGATCTGCTCAGCGATTGAATTCCACCCATTACCAGGCCGACGGCCGCACCCAAGATATAAAAATGAATTTCTGTTTGCATTTTATAGCCGGCGATGCATATACCAATCCAGAAAATCACAACTCCTATCAACACTTCCAGGTTGCCGAACATTCCGGAAAGCTTTGACATCAGGTAAGCCCCGGCGATTGCCACCAGTTGAATTATTACCATCGTCACAATCAAATTAGTGGATGGAAGGTTTAAAACTTTTGTTCCGAAATTAGCCGCAGCAAGCATAACGGTTTGTACTCCCATATTGTAAAAGAAAAATGCAAATAGAAATCTTTTAAGAACAGGTAAATTCTTTAACTGTGAGAGAACCTTTTTTAATTCTAGAAATCCACCAGTTAGGAAATGTCTTTTTTCGTGATTTGCGGCCAATGGAGTTCCTTTTGGTAAACGTTTAAAGGTTATTTGCGCAAATCCAAACCACCAGATTCCTACCAATAAGAAGGTAAGCCTTACCGCTTCACCTGTGCTATTTAAAAAAGGAATTTTATCCCAAAAAACAACCAACGCAAAACCGACCATCTGCATAATCACGCTCCCGATATACCCGTAGGTAAATCCCTTGGCACTCACATGATCCCTGTCCTTTTCCGCTGCTATCTCCGGCAGGTATGAGTTATAAAAAACCAGGCTGCTGTAAAAACCAAATGCTGCGGCCATCATGCAAAAAATGCCAAAGCCAAAATGCTCAGGGGTGAAAAAATACAGGCAGCTGCATGAGATTGCTCCCATGCCGCAGAAAAATTGCATGAACCTTTTTTTATTTCCTTTATAGTCGGCGATGGACGATAATATCGGAAGCGTTATAGCCACCAACAAATAGGTAAATGCCAGGGCATATACATACAATGCAGTATTTACATAAACTCGTCCAAGGAACCGCACATTCCCAAAAAACGGAGAGCCACCTGACATTTCTGTATAATAAACCGGGAAGAAAGTTGTGGTGATAACAAGATTGTAAACTGAATTGGCCCAATCGTACATAGCCCATCCGTTGATCACCTTCTTTGAAGCAGTCTGCATGGTATTCTAAATGATTCCTGAAAGTAGTAAAATTTTTTGTGGATCAAATTTTAAGCTACGCCGTCCTCGACTCATTACTAAAATGCTTACCCTTCCATGTAACCGGTGAAGATCATCACCAGCAAGATGATGCCCACTACGATCCGGTAAATGCCCCATATTCTAAAACCATATCTCTTGAGCATCGTAATGAAAAATTTAATCGCTGCCAACGCCACAACAAAAGCGACCAGGTTCCCAATAATTAATAGCTTAATTTCTGAGGAATTAAAGCCCCCGTTGTCACCGAGATACTGCAATAATTTATAGCCTGTGGCGGCGACCATTGTTGGGACTGCCAGAAAGAATGAAAACTCGGCAGCCGCACTCCGGGTAAGTTTTTGCTGCATTCCGCCGATAATTGAAGAAGCGCTACGACTCGCCCCCGGAATGATAGCAATGCATTGCCATACACCTATCATGAAAGCTTTTCGATAAGACACGTTTTCTTCTGAATCAATTTTTGGATTGGTAAAAACATTATCAATAAAAAATAAAACGATTCCACCAATGAGCATAGAAATTGCTACCGTCAGTGAACTTTCCAGCAACTCATCAATCTTATCTGAAAACAAAAGTCCACATATAATTGCAGGTATTACTGCAATCATTAGCTTGATGTAAAACTTCCATTTACTGAAGTTGAAAAATTTCTTATAATACAAAACAACAACGGCGAGAATAGCCCCGAGCTGAATTGCCACTGTGAAAACTTTCAGGAACTCGGACTGCTCAACGTGCAATAATTTTTCTGCGATAATCATGTGCCCTGTAGAAGAAATCGGGATATATTCTGTAATCCCCTCTACTATGGCGATAATGATAGACTCTAAAACAGTCATCTAAAAAAATTGGTGGTTATCCTTAAAAAAAAGGCGATGTGTCATCACCGCCGCGAGAAGCTAAGAGTTGTTTATTTAGATTTTTTCATGATTGCAAAAATCTCAATCACCAGCCCTGCTACAATTAGAATTGGTGCGACTGTTATCCTCATGGGACTGTAAATATCGTTGTCATTAAATACTGTAGGATCAGCGCTTTTTCCTCCGGCCATTAAAATAAAACCTAAGCCCATCACCACAAGGCCGATCAGCATCCATTTATAATTCTCCTTTGAAAAGAGAACGTTGTCCGTTGTTACAATCACTTTGTCGGGCGCCGTTTTTCTCGTAGTGACAGTTCTTTTTACTGGTTGTTGATTCATCACTTTATTTTGAGTTTGCAATGTTAACAATTAAAATGAAAAACGAAAGGTTAGTACAGTTCATCGAGCTTCATTTTCAAATATTTTAATACGGAACGGTGGGTACTGAAAAGTGTAATAAATATGCCGAGAATAATGATGCATGCAA
>JBBSPT010000396.1:0-3128 GCA_038258515.1 Chitinophagales bacterium
GGGAATAGTGACTTCGAAGAAAAGATAAGACTCAAGGTCGTATACTTCGGTCTCGGAAATAGAGGCTTCGAAGAATAGATAAACAATAAAGTCACATTGATATTTGATTTCATTCGCGTCTTCGAGTAATTGCACGAATGCTTTAACCAAAATCCATGAAATCCTAATTTGCCCATAACCCATTCTTCTTTTGAACGTAATAGATCAGTTAGGAAAATTGGGGAAGGCGCGGCATGCGTAGAGAATGACTCTGTCTGTGAATGTTACATGTAATAATGTAATATGCTAAAGCAGAATTGCATGCAGCTTTACCCACATCCTGACCAACGGAACCTTGAACTGACAAACATGTTTAACATTAAATCAATTGAATCGGAGGCGAAATTATACTCCAGGTTGATTAAATTTTCGAGAGATTGCATCAACTCAGGAGTGAGTGATGACAAATATGATTTTCAGAATGCGCGCACGCTCATTCTCAATTCCATTTGTATCATTTACATCGTTTTTCTTTTTGGTGCCTATCTCATCGTAGGCATAAACGAGGGTTTTTTGAAAACTTCATGGGTGCTTCTTTTAACGCCTCACTTGTTTTATATAGTGCATCTCAACAGCAGAAAAAAGTTCGAGATAGCGAAGGTTCTTTTTATTGCCATAAATATACTTTCCATCGGAGCAGTTGCTCTGTTGATAAGGGGTGCAGGCGTTGAGTATAATCTCATGATCACTATTTGTCTGGCACCATTTCTTTTTGGCAAAACGCGCATCCTCCTGGCGTATGTTTTTGCAAGCTGTCTTGTTTTTTGTGGCGTTCGGTACATCGCCGCGCTTTATCCAGTAAACCATTTTTATGAAGCCGACCTGGCGCTGACAAGCAGCTTAAGCCTGGGATTCGCCGTCATATCCACGCTGCTTCTTATTATAGCCTTTCAGCGGTTTAACATGAAGTTTTCTCATTCACTGATTTTAAAAAAGAAGTATTTTGAAGCAGAACTCTCAGATAGCAAGCAGGATTATCGCTCACTATTTGAAAATATGATAGGAGGTTTTACCTATTGCAGAATGGTATTTAAGAATGGTAAAGCTGCGGATTTCATCTATTTGGATGCGAACGCTGCATTTGAAAAACAAACCGGATTAGATGACGTGATCGGAAAAAAAATATCAGAACTTATTCCCGGAATACAAGAATCAAATTCTGATTTGCTGAAAATTTTTGGAAGGGTGGCATTGAGCGGAATTCCTGAACGATTTGAAACCTATATTTCCGGGATTGATAAATGGTTTGATGTTTCGGTTTACAGTCCAGAGAAAAGATACTTTATTGCAGTATTTGACCTGATCAGCGAAAGAAAATTAGCGGAGGAAAAGCAAAAATTATTCTCATCAATTGTCAATTATTCTGAGGACGCCATCATAAGTAAACTGCTTGACGGTACCGTGACCAGCTGGAACCCTGGCGCAGAAAAATCTTTTGGTTATGCTGCAGAGGAAATTATAGGTAAAAATATTTCTACCCTTACTCCTTTTCATCTGCGCAATGAAGAAAATGAAATAATGCAAAAAGGAGAAGTAATTGAACGTTATGAAACCGTAAGAATAAGAAAAGATGGTACATTAATTAACGTATCGCTCACCATATCGCCCATCCTTGATGCTACAGGTGAGACAGTGGGGTTCTCACAAATTTCGTGCGATATTTCCAAACGGATAAAAGCGGAAGCATCATTGAGGGAAAGGCTGGCGTTTAACGAGGGCATACTTGGCTCGCTCAGTGCAGAAATTGCTGTGATGAACGACGATGGTGCCATCATAGAAGTCAACAAGGCATGGAACGATTTTGCAGAAGCAAATGGCGAAAGTCGGCTTGATCGCGTTTCTATAGGACGCAACTATCTCGAAATATGCGAAACAGCAGTAATAGCAGGTGATGCTATTGCAAAAGAAGTGCTGGACGGAATCCTATCTGTGATAAACAACCGGCAGCTATCTTTTAACATGGAATATCCCTGTGATTCGCCCAGCGAGAAACGATGGTTTGCGATGCAGGTAACCAGTTTTGTAAGTGACGAACGAAAAATCGTCGTGGCACATGAAGATATTTCCAAAAGGAAACAAGCAGAATATGCACTTGTGGAACTCAACGAACATTTGGAGCAAAAAGTAGAAGAGCGGACCAATTCCCTCACTTCATCCAAAATGGAACTGGAAAGAAAGAACCAGGATATTACCGACAGCATTACCTATGCCCTCCATTTGCAAAGAGCTATGCTTCCAGATTCCAGGCTGCTGTTTGCCAATTTCTCTGAAGCTTTTATCATCAATCTTCCACAAAGTATTGTCAGCGGTGATTTTTATTGGTTCAACAAATCGCAAAACAAGTTCACGATAGCTTGTGCGGATAGCACGGGGCATGGAGTCCCAGGCGCTTTTATGAGTATTGTGGGTGCACAACTAATCGACCAGGCAGTGAAACAGGACTGGAATGCTCCATCTGAGATACTCGAACGGATCGACGAAGGATTGAATAAAGCATTGGGAGGAAATGAAGGTGAGAATATGGCCGATGGCATGGACATGGCGTTCTGTATTATTGATCCGGCCAAAAAACAGATTGAATTTGCCGGAGCGATGAGTTCCATTGTTCTTGTGTCATCAGGAAAAGCACAGGTTTACCGCGGCAGTCGATTTGCCCTTGGTAAATACATGCTGACGAAGGACAAGCATTTTGAAACGCAAACAATAAATTATAGCAGCGGTGACATGCTCTATCTCTACACGGATGGATTGAAAGACCAGTTTGGAGGGGAAAAGAATAAGAAGTTCATGTTCGAGCGTCAGGTGCAGTTACTTGAAAAGACGCATAACCTCGCTGCGCTGGAACAGGAAAGAATAATTATGAAAACCTTCGAAGCGTGGAAGGGAGATGTGGATCAGGTGGATGATGTAATGGTTATGGGTGTGAGATTGTAGATTAGTTGATGAATTGTTGAATTGATGAATTGATGAATCGGAATGAACGGACACCGAGCGGAGTCGAGGTGTGATGTGTTGATGAATCGGAATGAATGGACACCGAGCGGAGTCGAGGTGTGATGTGCTCATGAATCGGAATGAACGGACACCGA
>JBBSPT010000397.1:0-3127 GCA_038258515.1 Chitinophagales bacterium
AAGGCGAAAGTATCTTTCAATACCCTCGCCAGAAGCAGGAAATATCACCCGCCTTTAAAGGCCCGAAAGCCAGAATATCATACGTGAAGTTTTTCCTTTTTTGCAAGAAGCTGCTCCACAGTTTCCCGGTACATTTCATCCGGCACACAGCAATCCACGGGGCAAACAGCGGCACATTGCGGCTCTTCATGAAAACCCTGGCACTCCGTACATTTATCGGGAACTATAAAATAAATATCATTCGCGATTGGTGGATTTCTTTGTTCAGCATCCATCGCACTTCCATCCAGCAGCGTCACTTGTCCTTTCACCGTTGTTCCATCAGAGAACGCCCATTCTACACCTCCCTCATAAATTGCATTGTTAGGGCATTCAGGCTCACATGCACCACAATTGATACATTCATCTGTTATTACTATTGCCATCTTGTTTTGTTTATCGCTTTAAACCTTCGCTTAAAGATTAATTTACGAATTTTGAATAAATTCTATAATTACAAATATAGGACAGCATAATTGTTTGGCAAATGAAATTAGCAGAAAGAATTGAGTTGATGCAAAAGCTTGGAGACTACATTGTTGCTGACGGACCGCAGCTAAAAATAGTGAAAGAAAAAGCCTGGCAAAAAAACAAATGGTTTACTCTTCAATTTGTGGACATGGCCCTGGAAAATATTTCGAGGCAATATCTCAATGAAGAAAAACTTTGGGCCTGGACGAATACTTACCATCTCGATGACAACATAATTCCCCGGTTGACCGGCATCGTAATGGCAGGCAACATTCCCCTGGTTGGCTTCCACGATTTTTTGAGCGTTTTTGTCAGTGGTCATAAACAAAAAATTA
Organism: Chitinophagales bacterium; assembly: GCA_038258515.1. Lineage (GTDB taxonomy): Bacteria > Bacteroidota > Bacteroidia > Chitinophagales > Chitinophagaceae > Ginsengibacter. The sequence continues at coordinate 846 of JBBSPT010000397.1, forward strand.
AGCTTTCTGACAAAGACGACCGGCTTCTTCCGTATTTAATTAAAAAATTAATAGAATGGAACGAGGAGGTCAGCACATTCGTAGAGTTTGCGGATCGGCTGAAAGATTGTGATGCATACATTGCTACCGGCAGCAATAATTCTGCGCGATATTTCAATTATTATTTTGGAAAATATCCTTCTTTGGTCAGGAGTAATAAGACTTCTGTCTCTGTATTAAGCGGTGATGAAAACGGGGATGAGCTTGATATGCTGGCAGACGATGTGCATGCCTTCTTTGGATTGGGATGCCGGAATACCACCAGGATTCTGGTGCCGGAGCATTACGATTTTATGCCGTTGCTTCATTCGCTTAAAAAGTATGACTATTTCACAAACCATGCGAAATACAAAAACAACTATGACTACAATCTGGCGTTGCTGATTATGAACAGCCAGCAGTACATGTCCAACGGGAGCATTATACTCTATGAGAATGAAAGCAATTTTTCTCCGGTGAGTCAATTGCATTTCTCTTATTACACGGATAAAACTGAAGCTTTAAATTCTTTGAAACATAGTCCGGAAATACAGGCAGTTTACGAAAGAAGCGGACGCGCCTTTGGTTCCTCACAGGTTCCGGCCCTGGGTGACTATGCGGAAGGAGTGGATACCATGCAATTTTTACTAAGCTTATGAAAGCATGAGTGCATACTTAATGTCATGTCAATGTTTTTATTTTACTGACTAAGTGAGTCCGATCTACGAAAGTCTTAATAATTAATTGTTAAACGTAAATTGATCAATAGCCAAAAACAAGCGATTGTTTAATTTTAAGAAATTAGCATAGCTTTTGTTGATAGTTTGATAAAACTGAATTGATAAAGGAAGATAAATATTTACAAGTAAATTTTTAACGATGAAAACAAAGAACATTTTTTTTACTGTGCTGATTAGTGCTCTTACGACTCTTGGCGTTTTGTTCGGATATAACGAGATTAATCACAACAGTAACAATCCAAACTTCCAGTCTGTAAATATTCCTGCAAATTATAAGTATGCAGGCTTCTATGACCAGGATGGAAATCCGACCCCCGGCCCTGCAGACTTCACGCAGGCTGCTGAAGCTGCGATACCTACTGTTGTGCACATCAGAACAAAGACGAATCCCAAAACGGCCAACAACAACCTGCCAAAACAAAAGAATCCCTTCTCAGATTTTTTCGGAGATGATGACCTTTTCAATCAATTTTTTGGAAATGGAAATGCCAGGCCCCGCATGATGCCTTCGCAGGCTTCTGGCTCGGGCGTTATTGTAAGTGATGATGGATATATCGTGACGAATAACCACGTAGTATCCGGGGCAGATGAAGTGACTGTAACGCTGGCCAACCGTAAAACATATACTGCTAAGGTCATTGGAGCAGATCCGGCCTATGATCTCGCTGTCGTAAAGGTAGATGCATCCAGTCTTCCCTTTTTGATGTACGGGAATTCCGATGACGTGAAAATAGGTCAATGGGTTCTGGCTCTTGGGTATCCGTTGAATCTTGATGCAACAGTGACAGCAGGGATCATCAGCGCTAAATCCAGGGCGTTAGGCTTAAACCGAGACAGGACCGGCGGACGCTCACTGGCAGTTGAATCATTTCTGCAAACTGATGCTGCAGTAAACATGGGAAACAGCGGTGGAGCGCTTATCAATACCAATGGGCAACTTATCGGAATCAATTCTGCTATTGCATCGCCAACCGGCTACTACAATGGATATTCTTACGCGATACCGGTAAATATTGTAAAAAAAGTAATCAACGATCTTATTAAATTCGGAAGTGTTCAACGCGGGTTTTTAGGAGCAATGTTTATCGATGCAGGTGCATTAACAAAAGATGAAAAGCAAAGAGCCAATGTCCCTGAAAAAGCGGATGGGATTTATATAACCGATCTTACCAAAAATGGCGCAGCCATTGAAGCCGGAATTAAGAAAGGCGACATTATCAGAAAAATAGATGGCACATTCATTAGTTCAGGTTCTGAGCTACAGGGGAAATTGAGCAGTTACAAACCAGGCGATAAAATTAATGTCACGATCACCAGAGATGGAGCCGAAAAAGTTTTCCCGGTTACCCTGAAGAATGTTTCTGGTACTTACGAGATCGTAAAAGCTGACGCCACCATGGACAAACTCGGCGCAGAACTAATTACGCTCGATCCCAAAAAAGCTAAAGAATATGGTCTCGATGGTGGAGTCGTTGTAAAGAAAATAAATGAAGGCGTTATCAATGATCAGACAAGAATGAGAGA